>VBCQ01000222.1 GCA_005882155.1 Betaproteobacteria bacterium | reverse complement strand
TCGCGCCGGTTGCGAAGGCGCAGATTCCGACACTGCTCGCGAGCCTGGACATTGCCTACATCGGCTGGCAGCGAACGCCGATCTACCGCTTCGGCATCGCCCCCAACAAGCTGATGGACTACATGATGGCCGGCTGTGCGGTGCTGCATTCGGTCGATGCCGGCAATGATCCGGTGGCTGAGGCGCGCTGCGGCGTGACGGTCGCACCGGAGTCGGCCAAAGCCGTCGCGCAGGGCTTGCGCCAGCTCGCGGCATTGAGCGCCGACGAGCGCCACGCGATGGGCGAGCGGGGCCATGCCTTCGTGCTGGCGCACCACACTTATCCGGTGTTGGCGCGCCGGTTCCTTGACGCGTGCGGACTCGCTGCATGAATAATGAACCGACGAACGAGCCGCAAGCCGTGATCGAGCGCTACGCCCGCCGCGTCGTCGACGATCGCTACAGCCTGCTCAAGCCTGACGTGTGGCAGACGGTGCAGGAACGACAGCGCGCGATGCTGCGGCTCTTTGCACGGCTCGGCTGGCACGACCTCAGCACGCGGCGCCTCACCGAAGTCGGCTGCGGCGGCGGCGGCAACTTGCTCGAGCTGCTGCGGGTCGGATTCAGCCCCGAACACCTGACCGGCATCGAGCTGCTGCCCGAGCGTTACGCGCAAGCGCGTCACGCACTGCCTGCCGCGACCACGATTCACGCGGGCGACGCCACGCGAGCATCGATCGCTCCTGAAAGCCAAGACGTGGTGTTGCAGGCGACAGTGTTCTCGTCGCTGCTCGACGATGCATTCCAGCAGCAGCTCGCCGCCGCGATGTGGCGCTGGGTCAAGCCGCGCGGTGGCGTGCTGTGGTACGACTTCACTGTCGACAATCCGCGCAATCCCGACGTTCGAGGCGTGCCGCTCGCACGCGTGCGCGAGCTGTTCCCGCTGGGCGTACTGAGCCATCAACGAGTGACGCTCGCGCCGCCGATCGCGCGCCGCGTGAGCCGCGTGCATCCGTCGCTCTACACTGTCTTCAACCTGTTGCCGGCACTGCGAACCCATGTGCTGTGCTGGATCCAAAAACCGCAATGAGCCTGCCGTTCCTCCCATTTGCCCTGCCCGAAATCGGCGACGAAGAAATCGCGGAAGTGGTCGACACCTTGCGCTCGGGCTGGGTCACGACCGGCCCGAAGGCGAAACGCTTCGAGCAGGCATTCACCGAATTCCTCGGTGATCCGTCGCTCGAATCGATCGCCGTCAACTCGGCGACCGCCGGCCTGCATCTCGCGCTCGAAGCGCTCGGCATCGGCCCCGGCGACGAGGTCATCACGACAACTCACACCTTCACCGCGACGGCCGAGGTCGTCCGCTATCTCGGCGCGGATGTCGTGCTCGTCGACATCGACCCGGCAACGCTGTGCATCGATGTCGCCGCCGTCGAGCGTGCACTCACGCCGCGAACGAAGGCGGTGATGCCGGTGCACTACGCGGGCCTGGCGGCCGACATGCCTGCATTGCTGGCGCTGGCGAAAGCGCATGGCCTGAAGGTCGTCGAAGACGCGGCGCACGCGCTGCCCACGACCTGCGGCGGTGAGCTCATCGGCACGCTGCAATCCGACGTGACGGTGTTCAGTTTCTACGCCAACAAGACGATCACGACAGGCGAGGGCGGCATGGTCGTCACGCGCGACCCCGAGCTCGCCAAGCGCATGAAAGTAATGCGCCTGCACGGCATGAGCCGCGATGCGTTCGACCGCTTCACTGCGACCGTGCCGAGCTGGTACTACGAGATCGTCGCGCCCGGCTTCAAGTACAACCTGACCGACATCGCCGCAGCGCTCGGGCTGCACCAGCTCAAGCGCTTGCCGGCGTTTCAAAAGCGGCGCGAGCAGATTGCCGAGCAGTTCCATGCGGCGTTCGCTGATCTTCCGGTCATCACGCCGCCACGCGCCGTGGACGGCGATCTTCACGCGTGGCACCTCTATGTGCTGCGACTCGGCCCCGACGCGGCGGTGACGCGCGACCTGTTCATCGAGCGACTGTTCGCGGCGGGCATCGGCTGCAGCGTGCACTACATCCCGCTGCACTTGCAGCCGTATTGGCGCGATCGCTATCGCCTGACGCCGCAGATGTTCCCGCATTCGCAGCACGCCTACGAGCGCATGCTCAGCCTGCCGCTGTACACGCGAATGACCGATGCCGACGTGCAACGCGTGATCGACGCCGTGCGTGCGGCATTGGCTTGATGCAGATGAACAAGCGCGTGTTCGACCTCGCACTCGCGGTCCTCGGCTTGCTTCTGCTGTGGCCGCTGCTCATCGCGATTGCCGTGTGGATCAAGCTCGACTCGCCGGGTCCGGTGTTCTTCAGGCAGGAGCGCGTCGGCCGGCTCGGCGTGCCGTTTCGGATCCACAAGTTTCGAACCATGCAGCACGATTCGGCGCAGCGCGGCATGCCGATCACCGTCGAAGGCGACGCACGCATCACCCGCGCCGGACGCTTCCTGCGGCGAACCAAGCTCGACGAATTGCCGCAGCTCATCGATGTGTTGCGCGGGGCGATGAGCGTCGTCGGCCCGCGCCCCGAAGTGCCGCGCTACGTCGCGATGTACCCGCCGGCGCTGCGCGACAAGGTGCTCAGCGTGCGGCCCGGCATCACCGACCTGGCGTCGATCGAGTACCGCGACGAGAACGCCTTGCTCTCGCGTGCCGCCGACCCCGAGCGTGAATACGCCGAAGTCGTGTTGCCCGCCAAGCTGAGATATGCCGCGGACTATGTCGACCATGCGACGCTCGTCACGGATTTGCAATTGATCGGCCTGACCTTGAAGTCGCTGATCCGCCGCGATTGACGCCACGCGAATGACCCAGCCGAGCTTCTGGCACCAACTCGAACGCATGCTGGCGCGAATCCGCCCGCATCGCCAGCCGCTGTCGCTCGTGATCGACGGCGTGGTGATCAGCCTGTGCTGGAATTTCACTTACCTTTTTCGTCTCGGCTTCGAGCGCTGGTGGAGCGCGCGGCCGCACTACGACCCGTGGGTGATGCTCGGCGTGGTGGCGGTGTATCTCGTCACCTTCGCCGTGGCGCGCATTCCGCGTGGCATGTGGCGCTTCTCGGGTTTCGGCGAGGTGAAGCGGCTGACCGTGGCCTGCACAGTGGCAGGCTTGAGCAGCGCAGTGCTGGTGCTGATGCTGCAACTGCAGCAGGTGCCGCGCGCGGTGCTTGCGCTGCACCCGATCATCGCGCTGATGGGACTGTGCATGGTGCGAATCATGTACCGCATGCTCTACGAGCACGCGCGCTCGCGCATCACCGGCAGCGACGCCGAAGTGCGCCGCGCGGTCGTGCTCGGCGACGGCGAGGCGGCTCGCTTGCTGCTCGCAGGGCTGCATCAGCAAGGCTGGATCGTGCTCGGCTTGCTCGACGACGACCCGGCCAAGCGCGGTGCGCGCATTTACGGCTCACCGGTGCTCGGCAGCTTGACCGACGTGACCCGCCCCGAGATCACCGCCGGTGCGACGCACCTGATCACCGCGATGCCCGGCGCGACCGCAGCGCAGCGCCGGCGCGCGATCGAGCTCGCGGCGTCGACCGGTCGGCCGGTGCTCACGGTTCCATCGTTCAGCGAACTGCGCGACG
>VBCQ01000035.1 GCA_005882155.1 Betaproteobacteria bacterium | reverse complement strand
GGGTCGAGCTCGGTCAACGCGATGATCTATGCGCGCGGTCAGCGCGAGGACTACGACGCTTGGGCGGCCGCGGGCAACCCCGGCTGGGGCTACGACGAGGTGCTGCCTTACTTCAAAAAGGCCGAGCACAACGAGCGCGGCGCGGATGCGTTCCATGGCGTCGGCGGCCCGCTCAACGTGATGGACCTGCGCAGCCCGAATCGCTTCGGTCCGGTCTTCGTCGAAGCGGGCCGCCAGGCCGGCTTCCCGGTCAACGCCGACTTCAACGGCGCGACGCAGGAAGGCGTCGGCATGTACCAGGTGACGCACAAGAACGGCGAGCGCTTCAGCGCGGCCAAGGCCTACCTGACGCCGAACCTCGCGCGGCCGAACCTGCGCGTGCTGACCGGCGCGCTGGTGACCCGCATCGTCACCGAGGGCCGGCGCGCCGTCGGCGTCGAGCTGCGCGATGCGAGCGGGCTGCAGCGCGTGCAAGCACGACGCGAAGTGCTGCTGTGCGCCGGCGCCTTGCAGTCGCCGCAAATCCTGATGCTCTCGGGCATCGGGCCGGCCGCGCATTTGCGCGCGCACGGCATCGATGTCGTCCACGATCTGCCCGGTGTCGGGCAGAACCTGCATGACCACATCGATGTGGTGATGGTCGTCAACGCGCCGCGTCTGAAGGACTTGTTCGGCCTGTCGGTTGCCGGCCTGGTGCGCGTTGTGAAAGGCATCTTCGAGTGGCGCCGCCAGCGCAGCGGCATGCTGACGACCAACTTCGCCGAGGCCGGCGGCTTCATCAAGAGCACGCCCGACGAAGCCACGCCGGATCTGCAGTTTCACTTCGTCGTCGGCAAGCTCGTCGACCACGGGCGCAAGACCGTGTTCGGCCACGGCTACTCGTGCCATGTGTGCCTGCTGCGGCCGAAGAGCCGCGGCAGCCTCACGCTGGCGAGCGCCGACCCGGCGGCCGCACCGCTGATCGACCCGAACTTCCTGCACGAGCGCGACGACGCCGAGCGGCTGGTGCGCGGCTTCAAGCTGATGCGGCGCATCCTGTCGCAGCCGGCGCTCGCGGGCTACGGTGGCCGCGAGTCCGCGGCGTCCGCGAACGCCGTGAGCGACGAAGCGATCGAGCGTTTCGTTCGCGATCACGCCGACACGATCTACCACCCGGCGGGCAGTTGCCGCATGGGGCCGGGGCCGAACGACGTGGTCGACGCGGAGCTGCGCGTGCACGGCATGCAGGGGCTGCGAGTCGTCGATGCGTCGGTGATGCCGCGCGTCGTCAGCGGCAACACCAATGCGCCGACGATCATGATCGCGGAGAAGGCAGCCGATCTGATTCGTGGCGCGGCGAGCACGACGGCATCGTCGACGCAGCCGCAACGCGAAGCGACGACCAGCGCGATCCCGGCCTGAATCGAGGGCCGGCTCAGCCTTCTTTTCGCAGCGACGGGAACAGGATCACGTCGCGGATGCTCGGGCTGTCGGTCAGCAGCATGATCAGGCGGTCGATGCCGATGCCGCATCCTCCGGTCGGCGGCATGCCGTACTCGAGCGCGCGGATGAAGTCGGCGTCGTAGTACATCGCCTCTTCGTCGCCGGCGTCCTTGTTGGCGACCTGCGCGAGGAAGCGCGCGGCCTGGTCTTCGGCGTCGTTCAGTTCCGAGAAGCCGTTGGCGTATTCGCGCCCGGTGATGAAGAGCTCGAAGCGCTCGGTGACGGTCGGGTTGGTGTCGGACGCACGCGCCAGCGGCGAGACCTCGACCGGGTAGTCGATGATGAAGGTCGGGTGCCAGAGCTTCTCTTCGACGACAGCCTCGAACAGCCCGAACTGCAGCTCGGGCAGCTTCCAATGCGCGGGCGCCTCGTGCCCTTGCGACTTCAGGCGCTCGCGCAGCAGCTGCGCGTCGCTGGCCTCGGCCTCGGTCAGGCCCGCATGCACGACCAGCGAGTCGCGCACCGATAGCCGTGCGAACGGCTTGTCGAGATCGACCGGCTTGCCGGCGTAAGTGAGGCTCGCCGACCCGGTGGCGCAGCGCGCCGCGTGGCGCAGCACGCTCTCGGTGAAGTCCATCAGGTCGTGGTGATTCCAGTACGCCGCGTAGAACTCCATCATCGTGAATTCGGGGTTGTGCCGAACCGAGATGCCTTCGTTGCGGAAGTTGCGGTTGATTTCGAACACGCGCTCGAAGCCGCCGACGACGAGCCGCTTCAGGTACAGCTCGGGCGCGATGCGCAGGAACATCTCCTGGTCGAGCGCGTTGTGGTGCGTCTTGAACGGCTTGGCATTCGCGCCGCCGGGAATCGGGTGCAGCATCGGCGTCTCGACTTCGAGGAAGCCGTGCTCGACCATGAAGTTGCGGATCGCGCTCACCGCCTTGCTGCGCGCCGCGAAACGCGTGCGCGCCTCTTCGTCGGTGATCAGGTCGACGTAGCGCTGGCGGTACTTCTGCTCCTGGTCGCTCATGCCGTGGAACTTGTCGGGCAGCGGGCGCAGGCTCTTGGTCAAGAGGCGCAGCAGCGTCACCCGCACCGACAGCTCGCCGGTCTTGGTTTTGAACAGGGTGCCCTCGGCGCCGAGGATGTCGCCCAAGTCCCAGTGCTTGAACGCGTCGTAGGCGGTGTCGCCGAGCGCGTCCTTCGTGATGAACAATTGGATCCGGCCCGACCCGTCCTGAAGGGTGCCGAAGCTCGCCTTGCCCATCACCCGCTTGAGCATCATGCGGCCGGCCACCGCGACCTTCACCGCTTGCGCTTCGAGCGCTTCGTTGCTGTCGTTGCCGTGCTTGCGCAGCAGCTCTGCGGCGTGGTGGGTCGGCTTGAAATCGTTGGGGAACGCCACGCCCTGGCGGCGGATCACGGCGAGCTTTTCGCGGCGCTCGGCGATCAGCTGGTTGTCGTCGGTGGGGTCGGACATGAAGGTTTGGCTGCGGTGAAATTGCCGCAATTTTAGGCGTTGGTCACTTAGCGGCCGCGGCGACAGACGATGCGCCGCTAAAATCGAACGCTTTGCCGGTCGTTGACCCGCAGCACATGACTCGCAACACGACACCCGCGCAGTGGCCCATCGTCGATCGCAAGATTCGTTTTGCGCTGGTGGGCTGTGGCCGCATCTCGAAGAACCACTTCCAGGCGCTGGCCCAGCACGCCGAGCGCGCCGAGCTGGTGGCGGTCTGCGACACCGACCCGGCTGCGCTCGACGCCGCGGTCGCGCAGACCGGGGCGCGTGGGTTCACATCGGTTCATGCCTTGCTTGCTGAAAGCGACGCCGACCTCGTCGTGCTGACGACGCCGAGCGGCCTGCACTCGCAGCATGCCATCGCCGTCGCGCAGGCGGGTCGCCATGTGCTGAGCGAAAAGCCGATGGCGACCAAATTCGAGGACGGCCAAGCGATGGTGCGCGCGTGCCGCGACGCCGGCGTCAAGCTCTTCGTCGTCAAGCAAAACCGCCTTAACGCGACAGTGCAACTGGTCAAGCGCGCGATCGACCAGGGCCGCTTCGGGCGGATTTATCTGAGCACGGTGAACGTGTTCTGGACCCGCCCGCAGAGCTATTACGACGCCGCCAAGTGGCGCGGCCGCTGGGACCTTGACGGCGGCGCGTTCATGAACCAGGCGAGCCACTATGTCGACCTGCTCGACTGGCTGGTCGGCCCGGTCGACAGCGTGCATGCCTACACCGCGACGCTGGCGCGCGACATCGAGGCCGAAGACACCGGCGTGATGAGCGTGCGATTGCGCCACGGCGGCCTCGGCTCGGTCAACGTGACGATGCTGACCTACCCGAAGAACCTCGAAGGCAGCGTCACGCTGCTCGGCGAGCGCGGCACGGTTCGCATCGGCGGCACCGCGGTCAACAAGATCGAGCACTGGGAGTTCGACACGCCGCACGAGGACGACGCGCGCGTGCCGACCGCGAGCTACGGCACCGAGAGCGTCTACGGCCCGGGCCATTCGCTGTACTACGACAACGTGATCAACACCTTGCGCGGCGAGGCGCATGCCGAGGTCGACGGCTACGAAGGCCTGCGCTCGCTCGAGGTGCTGATTGCCGCCTATCGCTCGGCGCGCGACGGCACGCGTGTCGGGCTGCCGCTGGTCTTTTGATGGGCGCACCGACCATTCATCCGTCGGCCATCGTCGACATCGGCGCGCAGCTCGGCGACGACACCAAGGTCTGGCACTTCAGCCATGTTTGCGCCGGCGCTCGCATCGGCGCGCGCTGTTCGCTCGGGCAGAACGTCTATGTCGGCAACGACGTGCAGATCGGCGACAACGTGAAGATCCAGAACAATGTGTCGGTGTACGACGCGGTCACGCTCGAAGACGACGTGTTCTGCGGCCCGAGCATGGTGTTCACCAACGTCTACAACCCGCGCGCGGCGGTCACGCGCAAGAGCGAATACCGGCGCACGCTGGTGCGCAGCGGCGCGACGCTGGGCGCGAACTGCACGCTCGTTTGCGGCGTGACGGTCGGGCGCTACGCGTTTGTCGGTGCCGGCGCAGTGGTGCAGCGCGACGTGCCTGAATTCGCGCTGATGGTCGGCGTGCCGGCGCGGCGCATCGGCTGGATGAGCCGACACGGCGAGCGGCTCGCGTTGCCGTCCAGCGGCCATGCCGAGGCTGCATGCCCGGCGACCGGCGAGCGCTACCGCCTCGATGGCGAGACCCTGAGCCTATGCAATTCGTCGACCTGAAATCTCAATACGCAGCGCTAAAGCCGTCGATCGACGCGCGCATCCAGCGCGTGCTCGACCACGGCCAGTACATCATGGGCCCCGAAGTCGCCGAGCTCGAGCAGCAGCTCGTCGCCTACACCGGCGCCAAGCAGTGCATCACCGTGGCGAGCGGCACCGAGGCGCTCTTGATCTCGCTGATGGCGATCGACCTGAAACCGGGCGACGAAGTCATCACGACGCCGTTCACCTTCGCCGCGACGGCCGAGATGATCGTGCTGCTGGGCGGCGTGCCGGTGTTCGTCGACATCGAGCCCGACACTTGCAACATCGACGCATCGTTGATCGAAGCCGCCATCACGCCGCGCACCAAGGCAATCATGCCGGTCAGCCTGTACGGCCAGGTCGCCGACATGAACGAGATCAACGCGATCGCAGCGCGCCACGGCGACATCCCGGTCATCGAAGACGCGGCGCAGAGCTTCGGCGCCGACTACGAAGGCCGCAAGAGCTGCAACCTGTCGACACTCGGCTGCACCAGTTTCTTTCCGAGCAAGCCGCTCGGCTGCTATGGCGACGGCGGCGCGATCTTCACCAGCGACGACGCCTTGGCGCAGGCCTGCCGCGAGATCCGCGTGCACGGGCAGAGCAAGCGCTACACGCACACGCGAGTGGGCGTCGGCGGGCGGATGGACACGCTGCAGTGCGCGGTGGTGTTGGCGAAGATGGAGCGGTTCGAGTGGGAAGTGGCGCAGCGCCTGGCGATTGGCGCGCGCTACAACGAACTGTTGCGCAGCCGCGTACCGACGGTCGTGCAACGCCGCGGGCGCAACAGCATGTTCGCGCAGTACACGGTGTTCGTCGATGACCGCGCGCCGCTGCAGGCGCGACTGAGCAGTCAGGGTGTGCCGACGGCAGTTCACTATCCGCGGCCGATCAACGAGCAGGCCGCCTACGAAGGGCGCTGCCGCGGCAACGCGACGCCGCATGCGCGCGCTGTCGCCGCGCGCGTGCTGAGCCTGCCGATGAGCGCCGACCTGTCGGCGGACGACCAGCAGCGGGTTGTGCACGCACTGCTCGCATGATCGACAGCGCCAGGCCAGCCAGCGCGTCGGCACGCCACGTGCTGACGCTGATGACCGGCACGACGCTTGCACAGGCGATTGCCCTCGCGATCAGTCCCATCCTTACGCGCCTCTATGCGCCCGAGCAGTTCGGCGTGTTCGCGCTGTACCTGAGCATCGTCGCGCTGCTCGCCATCGTCGCCACCGGCCGCTACGAGCTCGCGATCGTGTTGCCCGAGTCCGATGTCGACGCGTGGCATTTGTGCGCGCTCGCCTTGCTGATCGCTGCAGCGGTCAGCGTGTCGACGCTGCTTGGCGTATGGATCTTCGGCGAGCGAATCGCGGCGCGGGTCGGCGATGCACGCATGGCCGATTGGCTGTTCATCGTTCCGGCCGCAGTGCTTCTGACTGCGATCGTCAACACCTTCGGCTGCTGGGCGAATCGACAGCAGCGCTACACGCAACTTGCGACCAATCGTCTATCGCAGAGCGCCACCAGCGCGGCCGCGAGCGTGGGCTTCGGCGCTGCCGGTCAGACCGCGTTGGGCCTGGTGTGGGGCAGCGTGTTGGGATTTTCGGTGTCGACGCTGCTGTTCGCTTCCGCCATGTGGCGCGACGCACGACTCGCGATCGGCCCGGTGAGCACGGCAGCGATGAAGGCGCAAGCGCGGCGCTACATCAACTTCCCGCGCATCAACTTGCCGCATGCGCTGCTCGACGCCGCGCAAGCGAGCGCGTTGCTCGCGGTTCTCGGGCTCGCGTTCGGCGGTGCCGTGCTCGGGCTGTATGCGTTTGCGCTGCGCATCGTCAAGACCCCACTCGGTATGCTCGGCTCATCGGTCGGCCAGGTGTTTCAGCAGCGCGCTGCGCAGGTCTTCAACGAGGGTGGGGACCTGCGCGGTCTGGTCGAGCGCACGACCTGGCGTCTCGCGAAAATCATCCTGCCGTTTGCCGTGCTGATGGTGTTCGCGCCGCCGCTGTTCGCGCTCGTCTTCGGTGAGGGCTGGCGCGAGGCCGGCGTCTATGCGCTGATCCTCGCGCCGTGGATGGCGCTGAACTTCATCACGTCGCCGCTGTCGCAATTGCCGCTGATCGTCGGCCGGCAGGGCAGGGCATTCGCCTACGGCCTCGCGTACCAGGCATCAATGCTGCTGCCCTATGTGTTGGCGTGGGCGATAAAGCTCGACATCCGCACTGCACTGACGCTGCAGTCGGGCGCGTCGTCCTTGGTGCTGGTGCTCTACGCGCTGTGGCTGCATAGCCTGTCGCGTGCAAGCGGACCACAGCATGTCTAGCGCTGCGTTCTGGAGCGAGCGGGTTCGTCGCTACGGCCACACCGGATGGTCGGACGCCGCGACCTACTGGTACGACCAACGCCTTCGGCTGAAAGCGATCGACGCGACGGTGCTCGTGCCGTGGCCCGCCGGCCAAGCCAGCGCACTCGACTTCGGTTGCGGCGTCGGTGACTTCTGCGCGCTGCTGTCGCGCCGCTTCGCGCACGTCGTCGGCTACGACGTGTCGGCCGACGTGCTGGCGCGCGCGCGCGAGTGCAACGCGCCGCCGAACGTCGTCTACACCGCACAGCTCGACGAGGCCTTGGAGAGCCGTCACGATTTGATTCTCAGCGTGACGGTGCTGCAGCATGTCGTGCAAGACGAAGACGTTCGCATCTTGCTGTCGCGCTTCGCCGCAGCGCTCGCGGTTGGCGGCCGCGTCGCGGTGATGGAGACGTTGGGCACGGCCGAGAGCAGCTCTGACTATCTGAAGCGGCGCACCTTGCCGCAGCTGCTGGCACTGTTCGATTCGGCCGGCTTTGCTCCGGTGAGCCAGCACGGCTTCTACCATCCGAGCGAGTGCCCGACACCGCAGTACCGCGCGTACCGCAGCCGGCCCGGCGTTCGCGTGTTGGGTCGACTCGCCGGAATGAAGCTGCCGTTCAGCGAAGCGCTGTTGCGCCGCATTGCGCAGCGCGATGCGGCGCAAGACAAATCCTTCCTCGCGCACGCCGCGTCGCCGACGCAGATTCTGGTTTTCAGCCGCAAGGGCGACAAATGAAGACCGATGCTCCGGTGCTGGTGATCGGCAGCGCCTCGGTTCATGTCGCGCGCTTCGTGCGCGGGCTGTGCGCGGCGGGGCAGTCGGTCGTTGCGTCGACGCACGGCGAATTGGCCGTCGATCCGCATCCCGCATTGCTCGCGACGACAACGATCGATCTCGGTGTGCGCAATTGGCGCGCGCCGAAGCAAATTCGCGAGTTGATGCGCAAGTGGACGCCGCGTATCGTGCATGCGCACCAGGCCAACAGCGTCGGCTGGCACGCCGGCCGAGCGGTGCGCGGAAGCGGCGTGCCGCTGGTGCTGACGCTGTGGGGATCGG
Source organism: Betaproteobacteria bacterium (assembly GCA_005882155.1). Classification (GTDB taxonomy): domain Bacteria; phylum Pseudomonadota; class Gammaproteobacteria; order Burkholderiales; family Burkholderiaceae_C; genus Albitalea. The sequence goes on along the minus strand of VBCQ01000035.1, from coordinate 3,177 downwards.
ACGTGCTGTTGACGCCCGCGATCAGCCCGCTGCATCGTTGGATGATCAAGCAAGCGTTACGCAGTGCGACTGCGTGGACCGCGGACTCGCGTATCGTGCTCGAGGCGGCCGATGCATTGCTCGGTTCACGAACTGCGGCCGCCCGACGCGTCTGGATCCCGCTTGGCATCGATGATTCCGGCGTCGCGTCGCAGCCCGAAAAACGCATCCTCTCGTGTCGGCTGCACAAGCCGCTGTACCGCATCGACGCTGTCATTCGCGCCTTTGCTCGCCTGACAAAAACGCATGCCGACTGGACACTCGAAGTCGCTGCGAGCGGCACCGAGAGCGAGGCACTGAAGCGCCTCGCAGCCGAGCTCGATGTGATCGAGCGCATCGAATTCAGCGGCATGCTGAGCCCGCACGCGCTCGCGCTGAGCTACCGTCGCGCCGCGGTCTACATGAGCGTGCCGGTGTCCGACGGCACCTCGGTCAGCCTGCTCGAGGCGATGGCCGCCGGCTGCGTGCCGGTCTTGAGCGATTTGCCGGCCAACCGCGAATGGGTGGTCGATGGACTCAACGGCTTTCTGGTGTCCGATCTCGATCGACTCGACCAGGCGATGCAGCAAGCGATCGGGCTGTGGGAGTCTGGGCAATGGGCGGCGACCAGCGGCGCGTGGAACCCGCAGCTGATCCGCCGCAAGGCCACATTCACTCGCAACATCGAGCAGTTCCTCGCGCTCTACGCGCAGCTGCGCGCGGGCTGAGTCGAGATGCGCATTGCCCATGTCACGACGGTGCATCCGCGCGACGATATTCGCATCTTCCGCAAGGAATGCTTGTCGCTCGCCGCGGCCGGATACGAGACGCATCTGGTCGTCGGCGACGGCCTGGGCGACGAGCTGCGCGACGGCGTCCATATCACCGACATCGGCGCCGCACCGCTCGGTCGCATGAAGCGCATGCGCGAGCAGCCGCGCAGGGCCTTGCAGACGCTGCGTCGACTCGCGCCCGCGGTCGTCCATTTCCATGACCCCGAGTTGTTGCCGATGGGCGCGCGCTGGGTCCGTGAAGGCGGCATCGCGGTGTACGACGCCCATGAAGATGTGCCGCGGCAGATTCTCACCAAGCAATGGATTCCCGCGCCGCTGCGGCGACCGCTCGCGTGGGCGTTCGAGCGCTACGAGAACGCGCTGGTGCGCCGGCTGTCGGCGGTCGTCGCTGCAACGCCGCACATCGCGCAGCGCTTTGCCGCCGTGCAATCGCGTTCGGTCAGCGTGTGCAACTTTCCATCGCTCGATGAGCTGTCGCTGCCGACCGGCGATGCGAGGCGCGAGAACGCGGTGTGTTACGTCGGCGGCATCACCCGCACCCGCGGCATTCGCGAGCTGGTGCGAGCCATCGAGCTGCTGGCCGGTGTGCGATTGATTCTCTGCGGCGACATCGAAGATGCGGCGCTCGAGGCGCAGCTTCGCGCGATGCCCGGCTGGTCGCAGGTCGAGTACCTGGGGCGCGTTGGCCGCGCCGAGGTTCGCGAGGTCATGGCGCGCTCGCGCGCAGGCATGGTCACTTTGCTGCCGATGCCGAGCTACATGGACGCACTGCCGATCAAGATGTTCGAGTACATGTCGGCGGCGCTGCCGGTCATCGCGTCCGACTTCCCCGTGTGGCGCGAGATCGTCGTCTCAGCGCAGTGCGGTCTGTGTGTCGACCCGACGCAGCCGGCGGCCATTGCCGATGCGATTCGAACGCTGCTTGCCGAACCCGAGCGCGCCGAGCAGATGGGGCGCGCGGGGCGCCTGGCGATCGAGCGGCAGTTCAATTGGCCGCATCAGGAACGGCGCCTGCTCGACTTCTATCGGACGCTGATCGCATGAACGTCCTGTACATCGAGCATTACGCCGGCACGCCGGCGCTCGGCATGGAGTACCGGCCGTACTACCTGGCGCGCGAATGGGTTCGCACGGGACATCGGGTCCAGATCCTCGCCGCTTCGTATTCGCATGTTCGCGCGCACCAGCCGGTCGTCGGCGAACAAGCGCTGAATGAAGTCGTCGATGGAATTTCATACCGCTGGTACCCGACGCCGCCGTACGGAGGCAATGGTGTCGGCCGCGCGCTCAACATCTGGGCGTTCCTGCGCCAGGTGCGGCGCGACGCGGCAAGGCTGGCTGCGACGTTCAAGCCCGACGTCGTCATCGCCTCCAGCACCTACCCGATGGACATCTGGGTTGCGCGGCGCATCGCGCGATTGGCGCGCGCCAAGCTGGTGTTCGAGCTGCACGACCTGTGGCCGTTGTCGCTGATCGAACTGTCGGGCATGTCGCCGTACCACCCGTTCGCGCTGTTGTGCGCGAAGGCCGAGCGCGATGCGTGTCGCGACGCCGAGGTCGTCGTGTCGATGCTGCCGAAGGCGCAGCAGCATCTCGTCGAGCGTGGCCTCGATCCGGCGAGGTTGCACATCGTGCCGAATGGCATCGCGCTCGACGAGTGGCAAGGCCAGACGGCGTCTCTCTCCATCGAGATCGCCGCCCACATCGACGAGCAGCGTGCTGCGGGACGCACGGTGGTCGGCTACGCCGGCTCGCACGGCTTGCCGAATGCGCTCGATGTGCTGCTCGACGCGGCGCATGCGCTGCGCGACGAGCCCTTTGCCTTCGTTCTGGTCGGAGACGGCCTGCAGAAGCAGCGCCTCGCGCAGCGCGTCGCGCGTGAGGGCCTCGACAAGGTCGCGATGTTCGCGCCGGTTGCGAAGGCGCAGATTCCGACACTGCTCGCGAGCCTGGACATTGCCTACATCGGCTGGCAGCGAACGCCGATCTACCGCTTCGGCATCGCACCCAACAAGCTAATGGACTACATGATGGCCGGCTGTGCGGTGCTGCATTCGGTCGATGCCGGCAATGATCCGGTGGCTGAGGCGCGCTGCGGCGTGACGGTCGCACCGGAGTCGGCCGATGCTGTCGCGCAGGGCTTGCGCCAGCTCGCGGCATTGAGCGCCGGCGAGCGCCGCGCGATGGGCGAGCGTGGCCGTGCCTTCGTGCTGGCGCACCACACTTATCCGGTGCTGGCGCGCCGGTTCCTTGATGCGTGCGGACTCGCTGCATGAACAAGGAACCCATGAACGAGCCGCAAGCCGTGATCGAGCGTTACGCCCGCCGCGTTGTCGACGATCGCTACAGCCTGCTCAAGCCTGAC
>VBCQ01000221.1 GCA_005882155.1 Betaproteobacteria bacterium | reverse complement strand
TGTATCGGGGCTCGCGCGAATCGTCTCGAAGACGCCGGCGCAAGCGGCTGACCAGCAGATCGATGGAGCGGTCGAACGCATCGGCGTCGCGGCCCTGCGTCAGATTCAACAGCTGGTCGCGGTTGAGGACGCACTGCGGACGATCGAGCTGCACGCGCAGCAGCCGGTATTCCGCGCCGGTCAGGGGCACCAGGGTGCCTTGCGCATCGAGCAGGTGGCGCGCCAGGGTGTCCAGCCGCCAGTCACCAAACAGCAGTTCGCGAGCCTGATGCACGGGCTGCAGGTTGGGCGGCAGCATGCGGGTGCGCCGCAACACTGCGCGGATGCGGGCCAGCAGTTCGCGCGTGGCGAACGGCTTGGTCAGGTAGTCGTCGGCGCCCATCTCGAGTCCGACGATGCGATCGGCTTCCTCGCTGCGCGCGGTCAGCATCAGGATCGGGATCGGCGCCGCATCGCGCGCGCGCAGGTCGCGGCACAGGGCCAGCCCATCTTCGCCCGGCAGCATCAGGTCGAGCACGATCAGATCGATCCGCGCCGCGGCCAACGCGGCCCGCATTTGCGCGGCATTGCCGGCGGTGCTCACGCGATAGCCGCCGGCCTCCAGGTAGCGGCTCAGCAGCGCGAGCAGTTGGCGGTCGTCGTCGACGACCAGCAAGTGGTCCGTAGTCTCCATGCATAGACCTTAATCGCAATTGATGCGCTGCGGATGCGCTGCGACGCGGCATCGCGCTGCGCGTTTGTATCGCTCTTTGTCTGGCGCCTCCCCGGACACGGGCAGCGACGAAACCGCTGGGCCATGAAACACCGGCGATACGCTGCTCCGCTGCAATGTGGATCTCGTTCACTTGCCTCGGATCTCATCATGCACACCTCCTTGTTTCATCGTCGCCTGCGTGTCACTGCGCTGGCTGGACTGGGCTTTGCGACGGTCTGTGCGCAGGCCCAGACCGCGGCTGCCGATCCGCGCGGCCGTTGGATCTCGGCGAGCGGCAACCTGGAAGTCGAAGTCGCACACTGTGGCGCCGCACTGTGCGGCACGGTGACCCGGGTGCTCGGCAATCGGTCGATGGAGCCCGGCGGCGCGGAGATGAAGGCCATCGACACTCGCCCCGCGCTGGGGATGAAGTTGCTGTTCGACTTTGTGCCGACCCGCACCGACGACACCGTCACGCCGCCCACGCAATGGGTCGGGCAGATCTACAACCGCGAGAACGGCAAGACCTACCGCTGCACGATGTCGGTGAGCGGCGCTTCCCACGCAGCAGGGGAACTGGTGCTGCATGCGTACGTCGGAATCCCGCTGTTCGGCAAGACGCAGCGCTGGCTGCGGGCGCCGGCCGAAGCGTCCGCCACGGCACGGCGTTGAGCGCGGACCACCGTCATGCTGCAAGCCTTTCTCGCCTTGGGTGCGGGCATCGCGACCGTGGCTAGCCCTTGCGTCCTGCCGATCCTGCCCCTCGTGCTCGGCGCCACGCTGGCGCCCGCCGGCCATCGCGGTGGGTCGATCGGGCTGCGGCCGCTTTACGTCGTTTTGGGATTCGTGCTCTCGTTTGCATCAGCTGCGCTGCTGTTCGGCGCGTCGACCCGCGTGCTCGGCTTGTCGCACGACGCGCTGCGAACGGGCAGCATCGTCGTGCTGCTTGTTTTCGGCGTGCTGCTCATCTGGCCTCGCCTGCTGGAGCGCGCGATGGCGCCGCTCGGGGGTCTGGCCGATCTGGCACAGCGTGTCGGCACCCGGGCCGGCGCCGGCCACGGTGGCGCGCTGCTGCTGGGTGTGAGCCTGGGTCTGCTGTGGACGCCATGCGCGGGACCGGTGCTGGCCTCGATCCTCACGCTGATCGCCGTCGAAGAGCAGCCCGCGCGTGCAGCCGCTTTGCTGGGCGTCTACGCCGCCGGTGCCGGGCTGCCGATGCTCGCCGTCGCCTACGGAGGGCAGGCCGTGACGGCGCGAGCACGCGTTCTGGCCCGCCATGCGGCGGCGATCCGGCGGCTGTTCGGCCTGGTGGTGATCTCGACCGCGACAGCGATGCATTGGCAGGTCGACACGACGGCTGCGGCGTGGTTGGCCCGCGCGCTGTCGTTCGGCTTGGCGCGCGCCAACTCGAGCGGACCCGAGCCACGCCCTTCCATCGGCACAGCGCCTGAACTGATCGGCCTCGACAGCTGGTTCAACTCACCTGCGCTGACGATGGCCGGATTGCGCGGCAAAGTCGTGCTGGTCGACTTCTGGACCTATGCCTGCGCGGACTGCGCCAACACATTGCCGCACCTGCAGAGCTGGCACGAGCGCTACCAGGCTCAGGGCCTCGTCGTCCTCGGCGTGCACACGCCGGAGTTCGCCTTCGAACGAGATCGCGCCAACGTGCAGACGGCGATCCAACGCCACGGGATCGGCTACGCGGTCGCACAAGACAACCGCTACCGCACCTGGGCCGCGTGGGGCAATCAAGCGTGGCCGAGCATTTATCTGGTCGACCGCGAAGGGCGCATCGTCTTCAGGCACGTCGGTGATGGCGACTATGAGTCCATCGAGCAGCAGATTCAGCAGGCGTTGCGCTGAACCGGCCGCCGACCCTATTCCAGCCTGATCTCCCCATTGAATGTCACCTTCAACTGCAGTGCCGCAATCTCGAGCGTCATCGTCGCGGCCAGTGTCTCGGTTCCTGCGATGGCGCCGCTCGCGATCGCCTTGGCCACCGCTTGCTCGATGTCGCGCTGCGAGCTCACGCCGACCATCTTCAAGAACTTGCGAATGCTGATGTTGAAGGTCTCTTCGTCCATGGCAGTCTCCTATTCGTCCAGTGGCGGGCGTGGTTGACGATCGACCTTAGCACCTCGGTGCTGGCCCTTGCTAGCGGCTCGCCACCAGCTTCAGCGCGTCGTCCAGCGCGGCGAGCAGGTCGGCGACGTCGAATGGCTTGGTCAGGTAGCGGAAGAAGCCCGCTGCGGTCCCGCTGTCGGCGGCGCCCACCATCGCGCTCGCGCTCAACGCGATGATCGGGATGCCGGCGGTACGCGGGTCGTTGCGCAGAATCGCCTGCGCTTCGCGACCGCTCATCTCGGGCATGTTGTTGTCCATCAGGATCACCGACGGCAAATGGGCGCGCGCCAATTCGACGCCGAGCCTGCCGTTCGATGCCGACAGCAACTGCACGTCGGCACGGGAGGCGAGCACCTCCTGAACCAGCTTCAGGCTCGCGGGGTTGTCTTCGACGCACAGCACGGTTGCGACTTGCGCGGCCGTGCTCGCCTCGTCTGTGCTCGTACCGGCGTGCGCGGTGGTGGGTGCGACGGCGGACATCGATTCCTGCGCCGCATCGCCGGCGCGCAGCTCGACCCAGAACTCGCTGCCGCGTCCCGGCGTGCTCGCCGCGCCGATCGCGCCGCCCATCAGCTCGATGAGCCGCTTCGTCACGACCAGCCCGATGCCCGTGCCTTCGGCCGTGCCGGCCTCCTGCCCGAGCCGATTGAAGGGCTGGAACAAGGCATCGATCTGATCGGCGCGCAGCCCGATGCCGGAATCTCGAACGCTGATGCGCACGCGCTCGGCGTTCGGCCGGCTGCATTCGACGACGACGGTGCCGTGCTCGCGGTTGTACTTCAGCGCATTCGACAGCAGGTTGAGCAGCACCTGCTTGAGCCGGGTTCGATCGGCGGTCACGGTCGCACCGCCAGGGTGGGCGAACTGCAGATGAATGTCGCGCTGCGCTGCCAGCGGCTCGATCATCGCTTCGCACTCGCCGAGAACATCGGCCAGCGGCAACCGGTCCATCACGATCGAAAGACGGCCGGCCTCGATCTGCGCGAGGTCGAGAATCTCATTGATCAGCGTCAGCAGATGGCGCCCCGCTTTGACGATGTGACCGACGAACGCGGCCTGCTTTTCGCTCGTTCGCGGCGTGCCGTCGGCGGCGTTGAGCAATTGGCCGAAGCCGATGATCGCGTTCAGCGGCGTGCGCAATTCGTGGCTCATGTTCGACAGGAACTCGCTCTTCGCGCGGTTGGCGCGCTCGGCGGAGACCTTGGCGACGGCGAGCTCGTGGTTCGTCACTCGCAGCTGCGCCGTGCGTTGGAGCACGCGCTGCTCGAGCTCGTCGTTGAGCCGCAGCATCCGCGCCTCGGCCTGCTTTTGCTCGGTCACGTCTTGGATGGTGCTGAACCAGCGAGCCGGCCCTTCGGCGTGACCGTCGAGCGGCTCGATCACCTGCTGCAGGTGAACGATGCTGCCGTCGGGGCGGATCAAGCGGTACTCGACATCGACGCGAGCGCCGGTCACGGCGGCCTCGAGCGTCTTGGCGCGAAACGCGGCGCGATCGTCGGGGTGCAGCAATTGGTTCATCCACTCGCGCGTCGAGCGCGGCATCTGCTCAGGGTCCAGGCCGACCAGCGGCGGCAAGCTCTCCGACCAGCTCTCGAACGCGCCGCCCAGGCCGGTGATCACATGGCCGAGGCGCGCCACCAACTGTGCCCGCCGCAGGCCGGCCTCGCGTTCGCGCAGTGCCGCCTCGGCGCGCACCCGCTGGGTCACGTCGATCGGGCAGACGAAACGCGTGCGTCGGCCCATGTAGATCATTTCGTGCGAGGTGATTTCGACGTTGATCAGCGTGCCGTCCTTGAGGCGATGGCGCCAGACGCCTGAGTTGAAGGTCTGCGCGGGCGTCGTGCGAACCGATTCCTCGACCAGCGGCACGTCTTCGGGCGGACGGATGTCGCGAATCGTCAGCGCGAGGAACTCGTCGCGGCTGTAGCCGTACTTGCGGCACGCGACTTCGTTGACGTCGAGAATCCGCAAGGTCTCGAGGTCGTACACCCACAACGGCAGCGGGCTCGCCTCGAACAGCAGGCGATAGCGCTCGTCACCGGACGGCGTGCCGCCGTTCGTCTAGAACATTAAGCCCGGCAGCGCAGCGTCTTATTCGCGATGCGACAATCGATCCCGTGAAGCGAGCCAGACCGCCGCTGGCACGAGATCCGAGAGGATGTGCTGGAGGAAGGTCCGGACTGCGCAGGGCGGCGTAGCAGCTAACGGCTGTCCACCGTGAGGTGAGGATCAGAGCAACAGAGACGAGTCGGTGCCGCGAGGCATCGGGTGAAACGGGCAATCTCTACGCGCAGCAATACCAAGTAGGCACACGTTGATCCGGCCCGGAGAGTGTGCGGGTAGGTAGCACCGAGCCGCTGCAGCGATGCACGGCCCAGAGGAATGGCGGTCACGGCAGGCCTTCGCAGGAAGACCGGCCGCACAGAATCCGGCCTATCGGCTCGCTTCACACTTTATTCGTCGACCGATACCCATCGCTTTGGGGTCGCGCCAGCGCGACCAGCATCGCAACGCCGGTGTACAGGCCGATCAAATGCGTCATCTCGATCAGCGTCGGTTCGTCGTGGTGCTCGCGAACGCGGGCGTATAACGCGTCGTCGACATCGAGGCGCTGCACCATCGCGTCGACCAGCGCCATCGCGGCGCGCTCGGCATCCGGCCACAGCGCGGCGTCAGGGATCGCGCTACGCGTGTCGGCGATCTGCGCCTCGCTCAAGCCCATGCGCGCCGAGATCGTGTCGACGTGAAGGTGCCATTCGTAATCGTTGCGTGCCGCGACGCACGTGCGCAGGATCAGCAGCTCGCGCAACGCAGCCGGCAGGCTGCGCCGGTCGAGCAAGCCGGTGGGCCCAAGCAGGCCGCTGTCGACCATCGTCAAGAACAAGGGCTCGTTGCGCGCCACCGCGCGAAAGATCGCCGGCGGCGTCATGCCCTCGGGAACGAGGCGGGCGAAGCGCTGCTGCAAAGCGTCGGAATAGGGCGCGGTGACGGGTGCGATGCGTGGCATGTGAGGCTCCAGATGGTTGCTACCAAAACAGTAGCGATCGGAATGCTACATTAAGCGTAGCAACCACACTCGACGCCTGCGCGACTGCCCTCATGACGCCCGCCGAACGCCAGCAGTTCGCCAAGCACGCGATCAACGAAGCGATGGAGCTGTGTCATCGGCGCTGGATGCTGCGCGTCATCTGGGAGCTGCGCGAGGGCGCGTGGACCTTTCGAGCGCTGCAAGCGCGCTGCGGCGACCTCTCGCCCACCGTGCTGAATCAGCGCCTGACCGAGCTGCGCGACGCGGGTCTCGTCGACACCGCTGAAGGCGGCTACCGCCTGACCGCACTCGGCCGCGAGATGGTCGAGGCCTTCACACCGTTGTCGAAGTGGGCCGTTCGCTGGCGGAAGGCGCGCGGATAAACTCGCCGCTCCTGCATGAACCCCGACGCTCAACTTCTTTGGCGCGCGCCGCGCTGGGCACTCGCCGTGCTGCTGGCCTGCTTGGGCATGTTGGGGCCGTTCTCGATCGACACCTACCTGCCGGCGTTCACCGGCATCGCGCAGTCGGTCGGCGCGACGCCGGTGCAGATGCAGCAGACGCTGTCGGCTTACCTGTTCGGCTTTGCGGTGATGAACCTGTTCCACGGCGCGCTGTCCGACAGCTTCGGTCGCCGCCCGGTGGTGCTGTGGGGCGTCGCGCTGTTCACGCTCGCGTCGGCCGGGTGCGCGCTGTCGCAGAATATCGGCGCGCTGGTGTTTTTTCGTGCGGTGCAGGGGATGTCGGCGGGCGCCGGTATCGTCGTGTCGCGCGCGGTGATTCGCGACATGTTCCCGCCGGCCGACGCGCAGCGCGTGATGTCGCAGGTGACGATTTATTTCGGCGTTGCGCCAGCCGTCGCGCCGATGGTCGGCGGCTTCCTGTTCGTCAATGTCGGCTGGCATTCGATCTTCTGGTTCCTGACCGTCGTCGGCGTGGTGCTGTGGACCGCCAACTACCGCTTGTTGCCGGAGACCTTGCACGCGACGCATATGCAGGGCTTCAATGTGCGCAACCTGCTGCGCGGCTATTGGGAGATGGGGTCGAGCCCGCGCTTCCTGATGCTGGCACTGGCGAGCGGCATCCCGTTCAACGGCATGTTTCTCTACGTGCTGTCGGCGCCGGTCTTTCTCGGCGACCACCTCCACCTCGGGCCCGGCCAGTTCTTCTGGTTCTTCACGCTCACGATCACCGGCATCATGGGCGGCGCGTGGCTGTCGGGGCGGCTCGCCGGGCGCATCAAGCCGAAGCACCAGATCCGCCACGGCTTCTTGATCATGGTCGTCGTCTCGCTCATCAACCTGGCGCTGAACCTCGCGTTCACGCCGCAGGCTTGGTGGGCGCTGCTGCCGATCGCGGTCTTCGCGTTCGGCTGGGCGCTGATGGTGCCGGTGGTGACGCTGATGGTGCTCGACCTGGTGCCCGAGCGGCGCGGCATGGCGTCATCGTTCCAGGCCTTCATCGGCAGCATGGCCAACGGATTGGTCGCCGGCGTCATTGCGCCGCTCGTGATGCACTCCACGGTGGCGCTCGCGCTGGCATCGACGCTGATGATGAGCATCGGCGTGTTCGCCTGGATCTGGGTCAAGCCGCGCGTGACGTAGGAGGCTGTCGGGCTTCAAGATCGGCGCCGGGCGGCCGATATCCGGACGAGACACCTCGTTCTCGTGCCGGAATATCCAATGCTGCGCCTGCCGCCTTTGCCGCCGTTACCACCGTTGCCGCGCTTCCTCACCCACCGACCGGTGGTGGTGGCGTCGCTGTGCGTGGTGCTGGCGAGCCTGTGCGTGACGGCGCTCGGATCGGACACGCCGTTCGAGTACGTGCCGCCGGTCGTCGCGGCCATCGATCCCGACGCCGACCCCAAGCCCGACCCGGTGCCCGAAGCGAAACCGTCGAACGGCAAGAAGAAGAACAAGAAGAAGGGCAAGGCCAAGGCCGAAGCCGAAGCGGTGAGGGCGGCCAAGGAAGCCGAAGCCGACGCGCTCGATCTGCTGCGCGACCGCATCGCCGAAAAGCTCGGCGCGCCGAAAGGAACCGACGAAGCGAAGAACGGCGTGCTGCGCGTCGCGGCAGCGGCGAGCGTGCCGGCGGCAACGCCGACTCCCGCGGTGGCACCGGCGTCTGCGGCAGCGACACCGCAACGCCCCGCCGCACCCGCAACTGCTGCATCGGCCCCCGTCATCATGGTCGCGGTCAAGCCATCGGCCGAGCCGCGTCCTGCACCCGCTCCTGCGCCAGTGCACGCCGCGCATTGGGACTACCAAGGCAGCGGCGGCCCCGAAAGCTGGGGCCGGCTCAAGCCCGAGTTTGCGAAGTGCTCGACCGGCTCACGGCAAAGCCCGATCGACATTCGCGACGGCATCAAGCTGCAGCTCGATCCGGTGCAGTTCGACTACAAGCCGAGCGCGTTCCGCGTCATCGACAACGGCCACACGGTGCAGGTCAACGTGTCCGGCGGCAACGCGATCGAGGTGATGGGGCGGCGCTACGAGCTCGTGCAATTCCACTTTCATCGCCCGTCCGAAGAGCGCATCAACGGCCGCCAGTTCGACATGGTCGCGCACCTCGTCCACAAGGACAGCGAGGGCCGCCTCGCCGTCGTCGCGGTGCTGCTCGAGCGCGGCGGCGCGCAGCCCATCGTGCAGACGGTGTGGAACAACCTGCCGCTCGAAAAAGGCGAGGAGCTCGCTGCCAAGGCGACGCTCGACTTGAACGGCCTGCTGCCCGAAGAGCGCAGCTACTTCACCTACATGGGCTCGCTGACCACGCCGCCGTGCAGCGAAGGCGTGCTGTGGATGGTGATGAAGAACCCGGTGCCGATCTCGGCCGAGCAGATCGGCATCTTCGCTCGGCTCTATCCGATGAATGCGCGGCCGATTCAATCGGCGAGCGGGCGGATGATCAAGGAGTCGAATTGAGGAATTGCGGATTGCGCAGCGCGGGGCGCTGAATACAGGCGCTCGTCGGCCATGCCGATCGATGTTGGCCGCACACCGGCGTGATCGGCAGCGCGACCGCGAAGACGCTACCAACGCCCGGCTCGCTGCGCACACTCAGCTTGCCGCCCATCGCCTGCGCAAGCTGGCATGAGATGGCGAGGCCGAGGCCGCGGCCGGAGATCTGGGCGGAGTCGCCGACACGCTCGAACTCGTCGAACGCACGCTCGCACTGCGCCGGCGTCAGCCCGGGCCCGGCGTCGATGACGCCCACGCACAAGCGGCTTTGCATCGGGTCGCTCGAGACGTCGGCGGTGATGCGAACGTCGGCGCCGTCGGCGTACTTGATCGCGTTCGAGACGAGGTTG
>VBCQ01000220.1 GCA_005882155.1 Betaproteobacteria bacterium | reverse complement strand
GACGGCGTCGACCTCGCCGACCCGCTCAGCAAGCTCGGCGACGAGGCCTTGTGCATCGCCGCGGCGAAGCGTGATCGCTTGCGGATGCAGCGCCTCGAAGTCGTGCAAGGCCTTGTCGTCGACGAAGCCGGCGTCGTGGCAGACCACGCGGTGACCGGCGGCGCTGAGAACGCGTACCGCGCCGGGGCCCGCGTACTGGGTTGCGTTGGTGACGAGGACGGTTCTCGATTCGGAGTCGCTCACGCGATCAGTTTATCGGCGATCGCGCCCACTGCCTTGGCCGCCTCGCAGCCGGGAATCGTCTCGAGCAGAAGCTGGCGCTTTTGCACCGCTTCGCGAACCGCGTTGTCCATCGGCACATCGCCGAGCAGCTCGAGCTTGAGCGGCGTGTCGGTGCCGTTGCTGACGTAGCGATCGACGACCTGCTGCAGCTGCGCGCGGATCACGCGGCCTTCGGCCATGCGGCTCGTTTGGTTGACGACGAGCTTGATGACGCGGCGCTGCTGTTGGCTCGCGAGCACCTTGATCGTCGCGTAGGCGTCGGTCAGCGAGGTCGGCTCGGGTGTGGCAACGACCATCACCTCGTCGGCCAGCGACACCGCATACAGCACAACGTCGGAGATGCCCGCGCCCGTGTCGAGCAGGATGCGATCGAAGCGCGGCGCGACCTTTTCGATGACGCCGAGCAACTGCTCGCGCACCTCGGGCGTGAGGCGGGAATACTCGACGAGGCCGGAGCCGGCGAGCAAGACCGAGAAGCCGCCCGGCGCCGGCAGGATCGCGTCTTCGAGCTCGCGCTTGCCGGTGAACACATCATGCAGCGTGATCTTCGGATGCAGGTTGAGCACCACGTCGAGGTTCGCGAGACCGAGGTCGGCGTCGAGCACCAGCACACGCTCGCCGCGGCGGCTGAGCGCTGCTGCGAGGTTGGCGGCCATGAAGGTCTTGCCCACACCGCCCTTGCCGCTCGTCACCGCAGTAATGCGAGCACGAGGTCCCTTGGCCGGGACAGGCGTTGCGGAAGCGTCGATCATTCGAGATCCTGAAACTGCGAGGTGCCGAACAGCAGGCCGCGCTCTTCGGCGCTGACCTGCAGCACGGTCGGCTGCTCGAGGCAGGCACGGTTGCGGCCTTCGGCCTTGGCGCGATACAGCTGCTGGTCGGCGCGCTCGATCCACAGCGGCGCCGACGAGCGCACCCATTGCGGCGCGAATGCGCCGCCGAGACTGATCGTCACCGACACTTCGACGCCCGGCGACACCATCACCGGCCGGCGTTGTACCTTGGTGCGGATGCGCTCGGCGACGGTGTGGCCGAACGCCGGCGGGCAATTGGGCAGGATGATCGCGAACTCTTCGCCGCCGAAGCGCGCCACCGTGTCCATCGGCCGCACGCAGTCCTGCAGCGACTGCGCCACCGACTTGATGACCTCGTCGCCGGCCGCGTGACCATGCGTGTCGTTGACGACCTTGAAGTGATCGATGTCGGCCATCAGCACGAGCGCCGGCTCACCGGCGCGCGCGACGCGGTCGATTTCGCGCGCGATCGCGAGCTCGAACTGGCGGCGGTTCGACAAGCCCGTCAACGCGTCGCGGCTCGACAGCATGCACAGGCCGTCGATCACCGCTTGCAGCCACGGCAGCGAGCCTTGCGGCGCATCGGCCGGCAACGTCATTCCGGACTGCGTCAGCAGCTGCAACGCGGCCTGCAAGCGCAGCGTCGGCGCTGGCTTGAGTTCGCGTGCGGTGTGGGCTGCCACGATGCGTGGGACCGATAGGCTCAGCGCGCACAGCGGTGCATCGCGATGCCGCCTGGTTGAGCAGAGCGGGCTTGAGCTCGAATGTCATTCATGCTGGGTCCCGACGACACGGGCGGTCGGTTGCCGCCTCTGCGCCGAGTCTAGCAGTGCACCGTTGCGCCGACGGGGCGAACTGGGCCGGGATTTACACCCATCTCGCGCTGCGCAGCCTGCTCAAGAACGGGACACTGGCGCCGATAACTCAGTGCCAGCCGACGCGCGGTGTTCGCTCGCATGGCCGTCGTTCACCCCGGAGCATTCATGAGCGTTGTCTTGTCGACTGTCCCCGCCCAGGCCTTGCGGGCCGACGTTGCCGTGGTGCCAGGCGAGCAAGAGTTCAGCTTCGGGAACGCCGACTTCGAGCGCATTCGCCAGCTCATCTACCAGCGCGCCGGCATCAGCCTGCACGCCGGCAAGCAGGCGATGGTCTACAGCCGCTTGTCGCGCCGTCTGCGCGAAACCGGCCACCGCTCGTTCGCAAGCTACCTGCAGTGGCTCGAGCAGCCGAGCGGTGCAGCGGGCGCCGAGGAGTGGCAGGAGTTCGTCAACTGCCTGACCACCAACCTCACGTCGTTCTTCCGCGAAGAGCATCACTTTCACGAGCTCGCGAGAGACTTGCAGAAACACGGCACGCGGCCGCTGCGAATCTGGTGCAACGCCGCATCGACCGGCGAAGAGCCCTACTCGATCGCGATGACTGTGGCCGAGGCGCCGAGCGGCGGCGCCGGCGTAAAGATCGTCGCGAGCGACATCGACACCAAGGTGCTCGCGGTCGCGTCGCGCGGCGTTTATCCGGCGGAATCGCGCGGCCTGTCGGAGCCGCGGCTGCGCGCGCATTTCCTGCGCGGCAAGGGCGCGAACAGCGGCTTCATCCGCGTCAAGCCCGAGCTCGCGAGCCTCATCGAATTCCGGCCGCACAACCTGATGGAGCCGCACTGGCAACTGGGCGAGCCGTTCGACATCGTGTTCTGCCGCAACGTGATGATTTATTTCGATGCACCGACGCAGCGCCGCGTGCTCGAGCGGATTCACGCGGTGATGAAGCCGCATGGCCAGTTGTACGTCGGCCATTCGGAGAATTTCTCCGAGTCGAAAGACTTGTTCCGCCTGCGCGGCAAGACGATCTACGAGCGCGTGTGAGCAGCGTCTCGTTCACGGTCGCTTCTGCCCTTCAGGGCCTGGCCGGCGACACCGATAAGTAGGACATCATGGCCGCGGTCTCATCCCTCTCCACCCCAGCCGGCTCGCGCCTCGATCGCCTGCGCGCACGAGTGCGCAAGCCGGGCGAGGCGTCGTTCTTCTTCTACGACGCGCATTTCAAGAACGACGCGGTAAAGATCCTGCCGGGCGAGTACTTCGTGTTCAACGAAGACCTGCTGATCATGACCACCCTCGGCTCGTGCATCGCCGCCTGCCTGTGGGACCGCAACGCGAAGGTCGGCGGCATGAACCATTTCATGCTGCCCGAAGGCAACGGCGACAGCGGCCGCTACGGCTCGTACGCGATGGAGCTGTTGATCAACGAGATGATGAAGCACGGCGCGCAGCGCATGACGATGGAAGCCAAGGTGTTCGGCGGCGGCCAGGTGATCAGCGGCATGAGCACGATGAACGTCGGCGAGCGCAACACCAACTTCGTCGTCGACTATCTGAAGACCGAGCGAATCCCGATCATGTCGAAAGACGTGCTCGACGTGTATCCGCGCAAGGTGTGCTTCCTGCCCGCGAGCGGCAAGGCGATGGTCAAGCGGCTCGCGCCGGCCAATGCCGAAGCGCTGGTGGCGCAGGACCGCGCCGCGGCGCAGCGCGCCGTTCCGGCGGCGACCGGCGGCGGCTCGGTGGACTTGTTCTGAATCGGCGCAGTACCCAAAGGACTTCAACTATGGGCAAGACACGTGTGGTGGTGGTGGATGATTCCGCGCTGGTGCGCAGCCTGCTCACCGAGATCATCAACCGTCAGCCCGACATGGAATGCGTCGGTGCGGCGAGCGACCCGTTCGCCGCGCGCGAGCTGATCCGCAACGTCAACCCCGACGTGATCACGCTCGACGTCGAAATGCCGCGCATGGACGGCATCGATTTCTTGAGCAAGCTGATGCGGCTGCGCCCGACGCCGGTCGTGATGGTGTCGACGCTGACCGAGCGCGGCGCCGACGTCACCTTGCGCGCGCTCGAGCTCGGCGCGATCGATTTCGTCGCCAAGCCGAAGATCGGTGTGGCCGACGGGCTCAAGCTGCTGGCGCAAGACATCACCGACAAGGTCCGCATCGCATCGAAGGCCCAGCTGCGCCGGTTGAGCAGCAGCGCCGCGGCCGACGCGTCGGCCGAAGCCGGCGCCGCACGCCCGTCGAGCGTGGCCAACCTCGGCCGCTTGTCGACCGAGAAAATCATCTTCATCGGCGCATCGACCGGCGGCACCGAAGCGACCAAGGAAGTGCTGATGAACCTGCCGCCCGATTGCCCGGCGGTCGTCATCACGCAGCACATGCCGCCCGGCTTCACGAAGAGCTATGCGGCGCGCCTG
>VBCQ01000218.1 GCA_005882155.1 Betaproteobacteria bacterium | reverse complement strand
TGCGATCGGCAGCTGCACATCGAGGCGGGGCGGGTCAGCGTCGGGGCGCTTGCCTGAGCCGAAAGAGAAAGACTTTCACCACAGAGAGCACAGAGAAGAGTCCTTACCTCTGCGTTCGCTGTGGTGATAACAAGGCCTACTGATTCCCGAACTTGTAATCCGTCTTCGCCTTCGCGCGAATGTCGTCGCGGAACTTCGCGAGCTTTTGCTGCGAGATGCGCTGCTCGATCTGCGTCTTCACTTCGGCGAGCTCGGGGAACTTCGCTTCGCGGGTGTCTTCGAGCTTGATGATGTGGTAGCCGAATTGCGACTTGACCGGCGCGTCGGTCATCTCGCCCTTCTTCAGCTTCACCAGCGCTTGCGAGAACTCGGGCACGTAGGAGCTCGGGTTGGCGAAGTCGAGGTCGCCGCCGTTCTCGGCGGAACCGGTGTCCTTCGAGCTCTTCTTGGCGACGTCTTCGAACTTCGCGCCAGCCTTGATCTGCCCGATCAGCGCCTTGGCCTCGTCTTCGTTCTCGACCAGGATGTGACGCGCGCGGTACTCGGTGCCGCTCGCCTGCGCCTTGAACTTGTCGTACTCGGCGGTGACCTCGGCGTCGGTCACCGGGTTCTTCTTCTGGAAGTCGGCGAACAGCTCGCGGATCAGGATGGTCTGGCGCGCGAACTCCATCTGCGCCTTGTAGTCGGCCGACGCGGCGAGGCCGCGCTTCTCGGCTTCCTGCATGAACATCTCGCGCAGCACGACCTCGTCGCGCGCCTGCTTCTCGAGCTCGGGCGTCTTCGGCTGGCCTTGGCGCGTGGCCTGGGTGATCAGCGCATCGACGCGCGCCTTGGGCACCGGCTTGCCGTTCACGAAGGTGACGTTCTGTGCCAGCGCAGCCAGCGGAGCGAGCAGCGCGACGGACAGTGCCGCGAGCGACACGCGTGCGGCGATGGAGATCTTCTTCATGGGCAGGAGCCTTTCAAACTCGAATGCGGGTGGGGCGCCTCGCGGCAGTAGTGCCGCGAAGCAATGGGGAGGTGGGGTCAGGATTCGCCCGGGGCGCGGGCGTCGATGGCGAGGGCGTGAATGCCACGGGGTATCAGGTCGTGCAAGGAATCATATACGAGGCGGTGTCGCGCGACGCGTGACAAACCGTTGAAGCGCTCTGACTCCAAACGCACGCTGAAGTGCCGTCCTTCGCGCGCGCCGGCGTGGCCCGCGTGCAGGTGGCTGTCGTCCTGCACGTCGAGCAGGGTCGGCGCGAGTGCGGCTTGCAACGCGTCTCGAATGTCTTGTGCGGACACGGCCATGGCGGTGCTCACGACGGCAGCTTCGGCGGCTTCGATTCATCCGCCTCGGGCTTGATGTAGCGGCTCAGGTAGACGACCTGGCCGATCGAGAACGCGAGCATCAACCCGGTCGCGCCGAACACCTTGAAGCTCGCCCAGGTCGACGTCGAAAAGCTGTAGGCAACATAGAGATTCAGCAGGCCCATCAGGCCGAGAAACGCGACCCACGCGAAGTTCAATCGCTGCCAGACGATCGCCGGCAGCATCAGTTCCTCGCCGAGCATTTCCTGCAGCAAGTCGCGATGGAACAGCACGCGGCTGAACCAGAACGAAATGCCGAGTGCCCAGTACGCGATGCTCGGCTTCCATTTGATGATGACCGGGTTGTGAAACCAGATCGTCGCGCTGCCGAGCACGACGACGAGCGCGAGCGTGATCCACAGCATCAAGTGAACTTGACGCCGCATCAGCTTCAAGGCCGTGACCTGCACGATCGTCGCGATGCTCATCACGATCGTCGCGAGCAGCACCGGCGCTTCCTCGACGCCGACCACGCCGCCGGAGACCAGAAAGCCGAAATGCCCGGTGGCAAACGCGGCGGCGAGTTCCTTGTGGCCGTCGGCGTATTGAAAGGTGCCGAAGAACAGGAACAGCGGCAGGAAGTCGAGGAACAGTTTCATTCAAGAGCCCAGAAAGCGGTACGGCACGAGCCCGCTCGGGCGCGGCTCACTTGCTGGGGGCGAAGTCTATCGCTGCCGAGTTGATGCAAAAGCGCTCGCCGGTCGGCTGCGGCCCGTCTTCGAACACATGGCCCAGGTGCGAGCCGCAGTTGTTGCAGCGAACTTCGACCCGCACCATGCCGTGGCTCTCGTCGACAACGCGCTCGATCACCTCGCTGTTGATCGGCTGCGAATAGCTCGGCCAGCCACAACCGGCGTCGAACTTGGTGTCCGACACGAACAGCGGCGTGCCGCAGCCGACGCAGTTGTAGCGGCCTGGGTCCCAGTGGTCCCAGTACTTGCCGGTGAACGCGCGCTCGGTCGCGGCGTGGCGCGCGACTTCGTATTGCATGGGGTCGAGCTCGGCTCGCCACTCTTCATCGGTTTTCTTGACTTTGTAGTCGCTCATGATGAACAGGAGACCTCGATGTGTTGGGCCCAGTCGGGCGGAAAGTCGGCATACGCCGAGTGCTCAGGCTGTTCGTCGAACGGGCGCTCAAGAACTTTCAGCAGACGCTGCACTTCAGAGAAATCGTCGCCGCGCGCCTGGCGGATCGCCTGTTCGGCCAGGTGGTTGCGCAAAACGAATTTGGGGTTGACGCGGTTCATTGCAACGGCGCGCTCGGCATCGACGCTGCTCTCGGCCCGCAGCCGGTCGCGATAGTCGCGCGCCCACGCATCGAAGCCCTCGCGGTCGATGAAGACGTCGCGCACCGCAGCGTTGTCGGCATCGTCTGCGGTGCTGAAACCGGAAAGCCGCCGGAACGCGATCGTGAAGTCGACCTTGTCTTGCGCCATGCGCGTCATCAGAGCGTCGACCAGCGCTTGGTCGGTGTCGCGCTCGGTCGCGAGCCCGAGCTTGGCGCGCATGCGCGACATGAGCGCGCGCGGGAACACCGTCTTGTACGGCTCGAGCGCGGCGAGCGCATCGTCGCTCTCGCCGATCAGCGGCAGCAGCGCTTGCGCCAGTGCATGCAGGTTCCAGAACGCGACGCTCGGTTGGCGGCCGTAGGCATAGCGGCCCTGCTCGTCGGAGTGATTGCAGATGTGGCCCGGGTCGAAGGCATCGAGAAATCCGTAGGGCCCGTAGTCGATGGTGAGACCGAGCACCGACATGTTGTCGGTGTTCATCACGCCATGGCAAAAGCCCACCGCCTGCCACTGCGCGATCAGCTCGGCGGTTCGCCGCGTCGCGGTTTCGAGCAGCGCGGCATAGGGGTTGGCGGCGTCGCGGCATTCGGGCATCTGATGCTCGATGACGAAGTCGGCGAGCCGCCGCAATGCGTCGTGGCCTTCTTCCGGCCC
>VBCQ01000219.1 GCA_005882155.1 Betaproteobacteria bacterium | reverse complement strand
CTCGTCGAAGTGCGGAATGTGCGCCGGCTCACCGAGCTGCGACACCGCAGCGATGAACTCGTCGCACGCCAGACCGGCCAGTTGCGATGCCTGGCGCTCGTACAGGCGCCGATACAGCTCGTGTTCCTGCGCGCTGTACGCCGACCAGTTCTGATCGCAGGTGTAGTCGCTGGCGGCCGATGCGTAGTCGCCGCGCGGCGCCCGCTCGCCCTGACCATAGGTGACCGGCGCAGCGCCTTGATTCACACCACTGCGATTCAGCATGGCAGTGTCAGGTCACTTCGCACTGTGATCGGCGAGAACGCCGCGGCGGATCTGATCGAGGTCGATGCTTTCGAACAGCGCGCGGAAGTTGCCTTCGCCGAAACCCTGATCGCCCTTGCGCTGGATGATCTCGAAGAAGATCGGGCCAATCACGGTCTGCGTGAAGATCTGCAGCAAGAGTTCATTCGGCGCGCCCTGATGCGTCGCGCCGTCGATCAGGATCCGCAGGCGCTTGAGCTCTTCGAGGTTCTCTCCGTGCTGCGGCAGCCGCTTGTTGACGAGGTCGTAATAGGTCGCGATGGTGTCCTGGAACGCGACGCCGCGGCGCTTCATCGCCTCGACCGTCGCGTAGATGTCGTCGGTGCCCAACGCAATGTGCTGGATGCCTTCGCCGTGGTACAGCGCGAGGTATTCGGCAATCTGGCTCTGATCGTCGGAGCTTTCGTTGATGGGGATCCGAATCTTGCCGCAGGGGCTCGTCATCGCCTTGCTCTTCAGCCCCGTCAGCTTGCCTTCGATGTCGAAGTAGCGAACTTCCTTGAAGTTGAACAGCCGCTCGTAGAAGTCGGCCCATTCCTTCATCCGGCCGCGGTGCACGTTGTGGGTCAGATGGTCGATGTAGGTCAGGCCATTGCCCTTCGGGTCGGTCGGCGCACCGGGGATCGGAACAAAGTCGACGTCGTAGATGCTGATGTTGCCGATCGCGCCCGGGGCTGCACCATCCTTGCCGTGCCAGCGGTCGACGAAATAGATCAAGCTGTCGCCGATGCCTTTGATCGCCGGGATGTTCAGCTCCATTGGCCCGGTCTGGTTGTCGAAGCCCCAGGCGCCGAGCTCGAGCGCGCGCTCGTAGGCTTTTGCAGCGTCTTTCACGCGGAACGCCATCGCGCAGACGCTCGGCCCGTGCAGTCGCGCGAAACGCTGCGCAAACGAATTCGGCTCGGCGTTGATGATGAAGTTGACCTCGCCCTGGCGATACAGCGTGACCTTCTTGTGGCGATGCCGCGCGATCGGCGCGAAGCCCATCGTCTCGAACAGCTGGCCGAGCGCGATCGGGTCCGGTGCGGCGTACTCAACGAACTCGAAGCCGTCGGTGCCCATCGGGTTGTCCCAGGGGGTGAATTGCATGCGGCGCTCCTGCAGCGAAGGGATGGATTTGACCTGCGTCAAGGTCCTGCCACTGTAGGTCGATTGACCCGCAGGTTTTCTGCAAGTTTCGTCGCTTCAGTGGCGCGGCGCGCAGGGAATCTGCAGAATTCAATCCATGGAAAACGAACTGCAGCTCGATGCGATCGACCGGCGCATTCTTCGAGCGCTCCAGGCCGATGGCCGAATGACCTACGACGTGCTTGCCGCGCAGGTGAGCTTGTCGCCGTCGGCGACGCTGCGCCGCGTGAAGCGCCTCGAGGAAGGCAAGGTGATTGCCGGCTATGTCGCGCTGGTCGCGCCCGAGAGGGTCGGCCTCGGTCTGACGGCCTATCTCAACGTTCGGCTCGAGAAGCATTCCGAGGTGCACAAGCGCAACCCGATGGACTTGTTCCGCGCGGCCGTGCAGGCCTGGCCCGAGGTCGTCGAGTGCGCGGCGCTGACCGGCGAGATGGACTATCTGCTGCGGGTCGTCGTCGCCGACATGGCGCATTACTCGCGCTTCATCACCGAGACCTTGCTCAAGCACCCGAGCGTGCAGGACTGCAAGACGAGTTTCGTCCTCGATCGGGTGAAGAACACCACCGCGGTGCCGGTGTGACGCCGGGGCTCAGGTGTCGAGCTCGTTGAGCAAGCGCAGCGTCGCGCCGTCCGACAGGTTGAGCAGCTGCGCGATGTCGTGCACGTCGTCGGGAACGGCGGCGTTGTCCCAGCCCTGCGCCGTGTGACGCGCGAGGCGGATCGCCAGCACGACGCTCTTGGCGCTCGGGTGCTCGGCCTGGCGATCGTTGGTGATGTCCATCAGCAGGCGCGGCAGGCGCCAGGTTTGCATCAGCGCGTGCTGCAGGTCGGGCAGCTCGACATGCAGCACATCGAGCTGCGCGACGCTCGAGCGCAGCGTCGAATCGGCCCGCTGGGCTTCGCGGATGCGCAGCGCGAGCGCCGGCGCGTGACACCACAGCAGCATCTCGGCGAAGTCATGCAAAAGCGCCGCCTGATGGATGACGGCAGCGTCGTGGTCCATCCGCCGTACTGCGAAGCCGAGCGCGAAGTTCGCCGCCCGATGGGCGCGCCGCAGCACATGCTGCAAGCCGTCGAACGCGTCGACCGAGTCGCGCAGCGTGTATTCGATCGTCGGCTGCGGGCCGAAGTGGCGGAAGAACGGCGAGATGCCCATCATCACGAGCGACGCGGTGACCGTCTCGGTGTCGGTGACCAAGCGGCGCCTGCGCTGGTGGGCCGCATAGGCCTGCACCTTCAGCGTCATCAGCGGGTCGCTCGCGATCATCTCGCCGAGCAGGTTGGCGTCGACGTCATCCTCGTTCGCGCGCAGCGCTTCGAGGGCCTCGGCGGTCGACGCCATCACCGGAATTTCGGCGTCGCGAAAGCACTCGGTCCAGGCGCCGAGGTCGCGCAACGCTGCGGTCAATGGAAAGACATGGCGGGGCATAGGCCCCCTCCAGGGAATTTGCGTGACTCGTTATCGGCCGACGGCTGCGGCGCTTGAGTTCGCGGACCTACAACGACAGCACATGCCCCTCTTGTGCTGGAACCGTTCCGGCCAGCAGCGCGAGATATGTCGCTTGCACGTCCTGCGCGCCATGGCCTCGCACGACTTTCATCCACGGCCGCGCTGGATCGGTGACCGGCTTCATGAACGCCGTCCAGGCGGCGGCGATGCGCTGGCCGAGACCGGCGGCGCCCCAATCGGCGCTGCGCTTCTTCAGCTGGGCCGGCGCGAAGAAAAGGATTGGACGCGGCCCGGCCAAGCCCTTGCCGCCACCGAGCTCG
>VBCQ01000217.1 GCA_005882155.1 Betaproteobacteria bacterium | reverse complement strand
TCAACAATCGAAAGACCGACACTGGCCTTCTCGTGGTACGCCGGGTTCTGCCCAATGCCATCGCCGCGACCGCGACCGTCGCCAACACCAACTACCTGCAATCGAACGGTTGCAAGACGGTCGACACGCCGTTCATTTTTGCGCTAGGTCCGGGGGCGACCAATTTCACCTTGACCGGCACCAACTGCGTCACGGTCTCCTCTGTCAGGCAATATCAATCGAGACTCTATTTCGTTGCCAATTGCGGCGTGTGCAACCCGAGCGACGGCATCCCGACGCTGAAGGTGCTCGAGTTGAGCGGCAATCAGATCATCGAGCGGGTTATTGCCGACGGTATCGAGGACCTCCAATTCGAGTACGGGCTGGACACGACCAACGATGGCGTCGTCGACAGTTACGTCGCGTCTGTTGCGGCGGCCTCTTGGTCCAACGTCGTGGCAGTTCGCATCAGACTCATCGCTCGCACCACGACCGAATCGCCCGACTACACCGATCCCAAGACCTATGACCGGGGCACCTTGTTCGCGGCCGCTTCTGCCCCAGCGGGTGCCGAGAAATATAAGCGGCGAGCCTACGTAGCGGTTGTAGCCATGCCCAACGTCACTGGCCCAAGGGAGACGCCATGAATTCGCGTCGGAATGCGAGCGGCGTTGTGCTGATCGTCGTCATGCTCTTTCTCGTGCTCATCACGATGTTCAGCATCTCGGCCTTTCGCTCGAGCACCACGAACGAAGCTCAAAGCGCGGCGCAATGGGCCATCGAGGACACGATCACCAACGCCAATTTCGAAACGGCCGCGTGGGCCGCATCGGCACCGGCCACCTCCACCAAGGATGTGACCGGTGACGGCACCAACAACTACAGCGTCAACGTCACCGCACCGAACTGCAAGAAGATTCGCTACTTGATGATGAAGGAGTTGCCAAAGGACGCGAAAGGATTGCCTTTGGACAAGTGGAAGACCTGCGATTCGGGCGGCGGAGGTAGGGCGCCTGGCAGTGGATCCGGGAGCCCGGGTTTGATCGAAATGGGTGCCGCGTCGGCTCCGGCCGCCGTCAGCACTGTCAAGTCCTTCTGCGCCGAAGCGGTTTGGGATGTCCAGGCCAACGTGACCGACACCCGAACCAATACCAAGGTCGAAGTCCATCAGGATGTCGCCATTCCCCACCCGATCGACAAGATCGACGCTGCCTGCAACCGGTCTTGAGTGCGTTCGACAAGGAACATTTCACAGGTGAGCACCATGTTTGACTTCAGGTCCGTGTTCGGCAAGACAGTCGCCTCACTCGCATGCGCGTCCAGCTGCTGGCTAGCACCGAACGCCGGCGCCGTGCAGACGCCTCTCGTCGGCTACGAAGACATCGACCTCTTCGTCACCACGCCGGCGACAACCGACATTCCGAACATCCTGTTCATCCTCGACACGTCGGCCAATTGGTCGTCGGGCACCGGATCGTCCTCGTGCGCGACGTACGCCGATGGAACGCCGGGGCCGGCGATCACGCAGGAAGTGAACAAAAAGGTCGGCATCGAAAAATGCGCGCTGGTCAATGCGCTGTACGGAATCGATACCAGCAACGGAGCCAAGTTCAGAGTCGCATTCATGTTCATGAATGCGTCGAACGCCAATGGGGCCTATCCGCGAAAGACTTTCATTCCGGTGGACGCGACCAACAAGACGATCTTGATGAATCTGATCAAGAACACCTTGGCCACGTCAGCCGCTGACCAAGGCTCGTACGCCGATATCGCGCGCTCTTTGTGGGAAGCCTATCTATGGTTCACCGCCGGGCCACCGCTGTATGGCCGAGCACAAACGAATGCGAGCAAGATCCAGTGGGACAACGCGGCCTTCGCCAATGGCGGCACTGGCAACTACATTTCGCCCGTCGGGAACAGCTGCGCCAAGAACTATGTGATCCTCATCTCCAACGGCAGTCCGCAGGGCACCGAGGCTGACGTTCAGCCGCTGGTCGTTGCGGCCGGCGGCAACGGCACGAAGATCACTTACGCGAGCGGTTATGTCTCAAACGCCGACCAGAACAACTGGGCCGATGAGACGGCACGGTTCCTCCACACCATCGACCTGAGCGGAGCGCAGGGCACGCAGCCCCTCACGATCTACAGCATCATGGTCGACACGCCGACGCCCAATGCGTCGCAACTCAGAACCCAACACTACATCGCCGAGATCGGCAATCAAGGCGGCGGCGGCTCCATCCTGGCTACCGATGTAAACAGCTTGACGAACGCGATCAACGGCATCTTGAATCAAATTCAGGCCGGCAACAGCGTTTTCGCATCAGCGAGCCTCCCGGTCAGCGTGAACTCGCAGGGCACCTTTTTGAATCAGGTGTTCATGGGCATGTTCCGGCCGGACGACACAGCCAGGCCGCGCTGGGTCGGCAACCTCAAGCAATATCAGTTCAGCTACAACGCCGCCACTCAAAAGGTAATGCTGGTCGACTCAGTCAACTTGAACACGGACGTAATCAACTCGGCCACCGGCTTCATTTCGCCGAATGCCGTTTCGTTCTGGACCACGCTCACGCCAAATGCCGATCCGTTCTGGACCACGACCTCGCACTACACCGATTTCTGGAGCGCCAAAAGCTGGCCCAACGAGGTCAACGCGGGTGGCGCAAGCGACAGCCCCGACGGCCAGCTGGTCGAGAAGGGCGGAGCGGCGCAACGCCTGCGCGAGCTGTTCATGACCACGCAGGCCGCTCGCAAGGTATACACCTGCGTCGACGCGGCCGCCTGCGGCACCGCATCACTGGACCTGACAGCAGCGGCCCAATCCTTCAGCACCGGCAACGGTCTATTGAC
Source organism: Betaproteobacteria bacterium (assembly GCA_005882155.1). Taxonomy (GTDB): domain Bacteria; phylum Pseudomonadota; class Gammaproteobacteria; order Burkholderiales; family Burkholderiaceae_C; genus Albitalea. Next base: position 7 of record VBCQ01000217.1, on the reverse strand, counting down.
TCAAACG
>VBCQ01000216.1 GCA_005882155.1 Betaproteobacteria bacterium | reverse complement strand
GGGCAAGGCCGGGTCGAGCGCGAACGCGAGCTGCACACCATGGCGCTGCAGCTCGCGCTGCAGCAGCGCGACGGCGTCGCGGATCACTCGGTTCAAATCGCAGGGCTCGTGCTGCGGCTCGCGCCGGGTCAGGAACTCGCGGATTCGCTGCACGATGCGCCCGGCCTGCGCGGCCTGCTGGCCGAGCCGCTCGAGCGCGCCGAGCACGACCGGATCGGGCGCAGCGCTGCGCTGCAGCGAGTTGGTGATGCCGGTCGTGTAGCTTGCGATCGCCATCAGCGGCTGATTCAACTCGTGAGCCAGTGTCGACGCGACCTCGCCGAGCATCGTCAGGCGTGCATGGTGCGCCATCGTCTCGGTCTGATGGCGCTCGCGCTCCTCGAGCCGCTTGCGTGCGGTGATGTCGACGATCGAGCCCATCCAGCCGATCTGCACGCCATTGGCGTCGACCAGAGGCGACTCGAACACCATCACGTCGAGCATCTGGCCGTCGCGGTGCCGCCAGCGCGCCTCGTAGCCTTCGCGCGGCGCGTGGCCGGCGAGGTTGCGGCGCATCCGCGAGGCCGCTTCGTCGATGGCGTCGGGCGGCCAGTACGGCATCGGCGGTGCGCGGCCGATCAGCTCGTCGCTGCGATAACCCACCATATCGCAGAAGGTCCGGTTGACGTAGAGCAGGCGGCCTTCGGCGTCGCGCGCACGCAGCCCGACGAGCGCCGAGTCCTCCATCGCGCCGCGCCACGCGGCCTCGCTGCGCCACGATGCTTCGGCGCGCGTGACCTGCTGCACCTGCCGCCGCAGCAGCGCAGTCGCGGCGACGATCAGCACCAGAAAGCCGCCGATCAGCACGAAGGGCAAGGTGTGCAATCCCGGCGGGTTGAGCTCGCGCTGTGTCAGCTGCAGGTAGACGTCGCCGAGCGAGCCGCCGAAGCTGACCCGGTAGCTGTCGCCCTTGGCGCGCGGCACGCTGTCGCCGGTCGAAGCGATGACCTGGTCGAGCGTGTCGACGAGCTGCACGTCGTACTTGCGTGCCAGCCACCACGGCACGCCGCGCTTGAGCAGCACGGCCGGCGCGTAGCGCGCGACGACCACGCCGACCGGCGCGCCCGACGGCCCGGCGCCGATCGGCGCGGCGATGTGCATCGACAGTCCCGGCTCGTCGTCTCGCAATGCAGCGCCGGAGCGGCCGGCCGGCACCGGGTCCGGCACATGGGCGACGATGCGGTTGCGCGAGTCGAGCCAGGTCACGCTCATCCAGACGCGGCGCAGCCCGGCAACGACCTCGGGCTGGGCATCGAGCGCGTTGGGCGCTGGGCTCACGTTGCGCAACTGCGCCGCAAGCGCGTTGACCCGCAGCGTCTCTTCGTCGAGCTTCGCCCGCAACTGGGCTTCGAGACTCAGCGCGTCGGAAATCATCGTCTTGCGCAATTCCTCGCGCTCGTCGCGGTCGTTGCGCTGCGCCCAGATGATGACGCCGAGCACGAACAGCACCGACAGCGCGAGCGGTGCGGCCCACAGCGCACGCCGCACCGCGGGCGGCGCGCGCCGCGCCGGCTGCGCTCGCCACACAGACGATGCGACAGCGCGGGTCGTGGGCATGGCGCTGGACATGCACGAAGTCTAGAGCTTGCGAACTCGGGAAATACCCCGTACCACCAGTGATGTGGAACTCCACACTAGGCATCCGGCGTGGCCGAAACGAGACTTGTCGCATCCCATGAACTCACACCGGAGATCTGTCATGAGTCGCTCGCTCACCCGCATCACCCGCCGCGTTGCTTTGGCCGCTGCCGCACTGTTCGCTGCCGCCCCGCTCGCGTTCGCGCAGACGCCGATCGTCATCAAGTTCAGCCATGTCGTCGCCTCCGACACGCCGAAAGGCCAGGCCGCCGACATGTTCAAGAAGCTCGTGGAAGAGCGCAGCAAAGGCACGGTGAAGATCGAGGTCTACCCGAACAGCCAGCTCTACAAGGACAAGGAAGAGATGGAGGCGCTGCAGCTCGGCTCGGTGCAGATGCTCGCCCCGTCGCTCGCCAAGTTCGCGCCGCTCGGCGTGAAAGAGTTCGAGGTCTTCGACCTGCCCTTCATCATGCCGAACGAAGACTCGTTCGCGAAGGTCTCGCGCAGCCCGGTCGGCGCCAAATTGTTCGACAAGCTCGAGACCAAGGGCGTCAAGGGACTCGCTTACTGGGACAACGGGCCGCACATCATGTCGGCCAACAAGCCGCTGCATGTGCCGGCGGATTTCCGCGGCCTGAAGATGCGCATCCAGTCGTCGAAGGTGCTCGACGCGCAAATGCGCGCGCTCGGCGCGCTGCCGCAGGTGATGGCGTTCTCCGAGCTGTACCAGGGCCTGCAGACGGGGGTCGTCGACGGCACCGAGGGCGTGCCGTCGAACTTCTGGACGCAGAAGATCTTCGAGGTGCAAAAGCACATCACAATCAGCAACCACGGCCACCTCGCCTATGCGGTGATCGTCAACAAGAAGTTCTGGGACGGCCTGCCCGCCGACACCCGCAAGATGCTCGAAGGCGCGATGAAGGATGCGACCGACTTCGAGAACAAGGTCGCCAAGCAGGACAACGAAAAGGCGCTCGAGCTGATTCGCAAGAGCGGCAAGACGACCATCTACACCCTGACGCCGGAAGAGCGCGGGCAGTGGATCAAGACCTTGCTGCCGCTGCACACCGAGATGCAATCGCGTCTCGGAGGCGACTTGATCCAGGAGTTCTACAAGTACAGCGGCTTCAGCGTCACCGGTCACTGATCGGGAACGCGACGAGCAGCACGACCACGACGGGGGCGCCATGTTTCTGAAAATTCTCGATCGGCTCGAAGAGATCATCATCGCGACGCTGATGGCGTTGGCCACCGCGCTGATCTTCGTCGCCGTGGTGCAGCGCTACGCGGCGGCGACGCCGGCGCTGTACGCCTATGTGCACTGGATCGACTTGTCGTGGGCGCAGGAGCTGTGCATCTACATGTTCGTCTGGATGCCAAGTTCGGCGCCGCCTACGGCGTTCGCACCGGCATCCACGTCGGTGTCGACGTGCTCGTCAACAAGCTGCCCGAGCGGATGTTCCGCAAGGGCGTGCTGGTGAGCCTCGCGGCCGGCGCGATCTTCACCGGCATCATCGGCACGCTCGGCGCGAGCCTCGTCTGGGAGCTCTCGCACACGAGCCAGAGCACGCCGGATCTGGAGCTGCCGGTGTGGATCGTCTACCTGGCGATTCCCTGCGGCTCGTACCTGATGTGCTTCCGCTTTCTGCAGACCGCGTGGAAGTTCGTTCGCACCGGCGAGCTGCCGCACCATGACCAGGCCCATGTCGACGGCATGGACGAAGAGATCGCGCTGCAAGTCGGCGCCCCCGTGATCCCCACCCCCGTAGGAGCCGCCCGATGAGCGCCGCGATGCTTGCCAAATGGGACGAGAAGCAGGCCATCAAGTGGCTGATGGGCCTGGCTGTGGGCCTGCTGCTGATCGGCATGACCGGCAAGGTCGGCATGATCTTCGCTCTGCTGCTCACGCTGATGCTGACCGGCATGCCGATCTCGATCGCGCTCGGCCTGACGGTGATGATGTTCCTCTTCACGATGACCACGGTGCCGAAGGAGACCGTGGCGCTGAAGCTGTTCACCGGCATCGAGAAGTTCGAGATCATGGCGATCCCGTTCTTCATCCTCGCCGGCAACTTCTTGACCCACGGCGGCGTGGCCAAGCGCACGGTGCGCTTCGCGACGTCGATGGTCGGCCACTATCACGGCGGCCTCGGACTCGCGGGCGTGATGGCCTGCGCGCTGTTCGCTGCGGTGTCGGGCTCGTCGCCGGCGACGGTCGTGGCGATCGGCGCGGTCGTCCTGCCGGCGATGCAGAAGCAGGGCTTTCCGCAGCGCTTCGGCGCCGGCGTCATCACGACGTCGGGCGCGTTGGGTATCTTGATCCCGCCGTCGATCACGATGGTGCTGTACTCGGTGTCGACCAACACCTCGGTCGGCCAGCTGTTCATCGCCGGCATCGTGCCGGGCCTGATGCTCGCGACCTT
>VBCQ01000215.1 GCA_005882155.1 Betaproteobacteria bacterium | reverse complement strand
TCGTGCCGAAGCGCGCGTCGAACGACACCTTGTGCGAGGCGCTGCGGATGGTGATGTCGGGCGGCATCTACGTGCCGCAGACGAGTCTGCTTGCGGCCCGTTCGGATTCCGGCTCATCGCTCGGCACGCTGCCCGGTGCCTTGGACGCGCTGCGACAGAACACGAGCGACAGCGACTTCCCAGCCACCCAGCCGGGGCTCGACTCGCTCGGCATCACGCCGCGCCAGCACGAAGTGCTCGCCTTGCTGCTGCAGGGCAAGCCGAACAAAATGATCGCGCGCGAGCTCGGCGTGTCCGTCGACACCGTCAAGGACCACGTCGCTGCGGTCTTGCGTGCGCTCAGGGTCGATTCGCGCACGCAAGCCGTGCTCGCGGTGAGCCAGATGGCGCAGCAGCCAGGCTGGCCACGCTCGAAATGAGCGTCGGCACCGTCGAGCCGGCGGCGACGCTGGCCAACGCGACAGACAAGGCACACAAGACGGCGACCGTCTTCCCGGTCTCCGACATCGTTCAGGGCACGTTCGATTTCATGCCGGCCACCCTCGCCGGCTATCTCGCCGGCATCGGCATCACCGCGATGCTGTTCTGGGCCGAGGCGCCGGCGCGCGTGATGCTGACCTGGCTCGCGCTGTTCGGCGTCGTCTGGCTCACACGCGCCTGGACCGCGCAGCGCTTCAAGCGCATGCCGCCGCAAGCACTTGCCGACTGGGAACGCTGGCGCCACTGGTGCAACGCCGGCACGCTCGCGTCGGGCGCGATGTGGGGGCTCGCCGGCTGGGAGTTCTACCCGCTCGGTGGACGCATTCAGGAAATCGGACTGCTGATCGTCATCTACAGTTTCTGCATCGCCGCGGTGCCGGTGCTGGCGACGCAGCCGCGCATCTACCTCGCATTCGCGACGCTGTGCTTTGCGCCGCTGGCCGCGCGTATCGCGATGGAAGGCCGTGCCTACGGCTACGAGCTGATCGGCATCCTGCTGATCATCATCAGCCTGACGACCGCGCTGACGCGCCGCTATCGCCAGGCGCTGGAGCGCGTGCTCGAGCTGAAGCTGCACACCGATGAGCTCGTCGCGCAGCTTCGCGTCGAAACGCAGGCCGCCGACGCTGCACGCCGCGAAGCCGAAGTCGCGAACCGCGCGAAGACGCAGTTCTTCACCGCCGCCAGCCACGACTTGCGGCAGCCGCTGCATGCGATGGGGCTGTTCGCCGAGGCACTGCGGCAGAAGAGCCACGACGAGGAAGTGGCGCAGCTCGTCAACAGCATCAACGCATCGGTCGACGCGCTCGAGGGGCTCTTCTCCGAGCTGCTCGACATCACTCGCATCGACAGCGGTGGCGTCGAGGTCAACGCGCAGTCCTTCGAGATCGGCGAGATCCTGCGCAAGCTGCGCCTGCATTTCGAGCCGACCGCGTTCGAGAAAGGTCTCGCGTTGCGTCTGCGCGGCGCGCGGCACGTGGCGCATGCGGACCCGCTGCTGGTCGAGCGCATCTTGCGCAATCTCGTGTCGAACGCGATTCGCTATACCGACGACGGCTCGGTGCTGGTGAGCTGCCGCAGGCGCGGCGACCGGCTGTCGCTGCAGGTGTGGGACACGGGTCGCGGCATCGGCGAGCACGAGCGTTCGCGCGTCTTCGAAGAGTTCTACCAAGTGGCGACTAGCGGGGTCATGTCGCCGGACCAGCGCAAGGGCCTCGGCCTCGGCCTGGCGATCGTCAAGCGGCTCGCGGATCTGATGAATGCGCCGCTGTCGCTGCGATCCGAGCTCGGCCGCGGCACGGTTTTCACGCTCGAGCTGCCGGTGGGCAAAGCCGCGCGCATCGCGCCGAGCGCGGTGCCCGGCAAGGGGCCGCTCGGCATCACGCTGGCTGGCCGTTTGATCGTCGTCGTCGAAGACGAGCCCGCGGTGCGCAGCGGTCTCGAGGCCTTGCTGCGCGGCTGGGGCGCGACGCTCGCGTCATTCGACAGCGTCGCCGCGTGTCGCGCCTGGGCTGCCGATGCGTCGCAAGCCAAGCCTGATCTGTTGATCGTCGACTATCGGCTGGAAAACGGCATGAGTGGCGTCGACGCGATCGTCGCCGTGCGCGATCGCTTCGGCTCGAGCGTGCCCGCGATCGTGGTGACCGGGAGCACGATGACCGGGCATGAGCAGGAAGCGCTCGATCACGACTTCCATCTGCTGATCAAGCCAGTGGTGCCGAACAAGCTGCGGGCGATGATTGCGTTCAAGCTCGCCGTGAAGGAATGGTCCCCTCTCCCCCTGGGAGAGGGCTAGGGGCGAAGCGGGGCTTTCGAGCCGCATGCGGCGAGCCCGCTGAGCGACAGCGGCTTGCAAGCCGCTGGCAGGGAGGGCGCGGTCGCCGATCTGAAACCCGCCCACACCGCGGCCCTCATCCCACCCTCTCCCAGAGGGAGAGGTAGTAATCCCCGCTCTCACTCATTCACTTGCTCGCTTAGTCCCCCATCCGAATCCACTGCGTCTCCAGCCAGTTGTCCGGCCGGTGCACCACATTCACATTGCTTCGGCGGGCGCGTAGCCCTCTTCGGCGAGCGCCTTGGCGAACTCGTCGGCCGGCTTTTGCGAGTCGATGCGAACCCGGTGCTGCGGCAAATCGAAGTCGAGCTGCGCGGCGGCGTCGATCTGGTGGACGGTGTCGGTCACCGTGCGAACGCAGTGGCCGCAAGTCATGCGGGGGAGGGTGAACTCGATCATGCTGAGCTCCTTCGAGTGGAATCGCTGCAGTATCGATCCTGATCGGATCGCACGGTCGAAGCAAGGGGCAACGGCCCCTTGCGCGCGAGGCGACTTACCTGAAGCGCGACTGCTGCACCGTGCGCAGCTCGCTCGGCAGCGACGCGATGTACTGCGCCAGCTCCTTCAGCTGCGCATGGGTCAGACCCGCGGCCATGCCGCTCATCACCGGGTTGACGCGCCCGACCTGCGGGTTGTTCTGCGCCTGGTACGCCTTCAGCGCAACATACAGGTAGTCGGCATGCTGGCCGGCGAGCTTCGGGTAGGTCGCA
>VBCQ01000214.1 GCA_005882155.1 Betaproteobacteria bacterium | reverse complement strand
CGACGCGCTGTTCACCGTGCGAGTCGATGGCACACTGAGTCCGCCGCAGCCCGGCGATGTGGTATCGCTGCAGATGGCGCCAGAACACCTCCACTGGTTCGACGCAACGACGCACCAACGCGTGTCATGACACCTTGGCCATTTCCGTTGTGGATCGCCCATCGCGGCGCCGGCAAGCTGGCGCCGGAGAACACGTTGGCCGCATTCCGCGTCGGCGCGAGTCACGGCTACCGCGCGTTCGAATGCGACGTGAAGCTGAGTGCCGATGGGGTTCCATTTCTGCTGCATGACACGACCTTGCAGCGCACGACGCGTGAGCACGGCGTCGCGGGCGAACGCAGCTGGAGCGAGCTGTCGCGCATCGACGCCGGCGCCTGGCACAGCCGCCGTCGCGCGTTACTGCATTCGCAACGGCTTCATGCTGAACATCGAGATCAAGCCGACACCTGGTACCGAGGAGCTCACCGGCCGTGCCGTCGCGCGCGAAGTGCAGCGGCTGTGGGCGGGCGTTGCGGCGTTGCCCTTGCTGAGCTCGTTCGAGCACAGCGCCATTGCCGCCGCGAAAGACAGTGCGCCACAGCTGCCGCGCGCGTTGCTCTTCGAAGGCCCGAGCGACGACTGGCTGGCCGAAGCACAGGCACTCGGCTGCGTCGCCGTCGTCGCCGACTACCCGTCGCTCGGCAAGGCCGAGATCGAGCAAGCCCACGCGGCCGGCTTGCGCGTCCTCACCTACACCGTCAATGACCCGGCGCCTGCGCTGTGGTTGCTCGGGAATGGGATCGACGGCATCGTCACCGACGCCGTCGACCGCTTCTCTGCGGGCACCTCGGATCAAGACTAGATTCTCAAGTCGCGTCCATCGCCGAGCCCATCGCCGACAGCGGCCGCACCTCGGCCTCGGCGCCGACCCACTCGTCGGCGCTCTCGGCCTTCGGCAGCACCTTCACGCCGCGGATCACCGGGTGCCGCCACGCGAGCAGCGCGAGCAGCGCCGCAGCGCCGCCGGCGAATGCGAGCGCCGCGCGCAAGCCGATGTGCTCGCCGAGCCAGCCGCCGAGCAGCGCGCCCGGCCCCGCCGGGATCAGGATCAGCCAGCGCATCGTGCTCGTCATGCGGCCGAGCAAGGGCTGCGGCGTGACCGCTTGTCGCAGCGCGAGAAAGTTGATGAAGATCAGCACCGCGCCGGTCCCGAAGAACAGCAGCATCAGCGCGAACGCCGCAATGCCGACACGATTGGCCGGCGCCACCGCCAGCAGCAGCCAGCCGGCCGCGCAGACGGCGAAGCCGATCACCAGGCACGGCCCCGGACCGACGCGCCGGCTGATCCGATTGCCGAACACGCTCGCGATGATCGTGCCCACGCCGAGTCCCATGTAGCTCAAGCCCACCGCTTGCTCGCTCAAGCCCAGCGTGCGGGTGGCAAACAGGATTTGCACGACGATCGCCGCGTGGTGGCACATCTGCCACGAGCCGACCGCCACCGCGAGCGAGACCAGCAGCCGGTTGCCGCGAACGAATCGGACTCCCGCTTTGAGGTCGCGCCAGAAATGCGAGGCCGGGCCGAACACGGCGCCGCGCCGGCGTTCCTCGTGGACACGGATCCCGCGCAAGATGCTCGCCGAGACGATCAAGAGGCCGGCATCGACGAGCAGCGCAAGCGGCGCGCCGACGAGCTTGATCAACACGCCGGCGAGGCCGGGCCCGGCCACCTCGGCACCGGACGTGGCGAGCGCATTCTTCGCATGCGCCTCCACCAGCCGGTCGCGCGCGACGACTTGGGTGAGCACGATTTGCGCCGCGCTTCCCGCCGTCGTGTAGACGGTGCCGATGATGAAGCCGACGACGTAAAGCCAGTGCATCGTCAACCAGCCCATCCACCAGGCGAAGGGCACGCTCGCGACGATGACCGACAGCGACAGCTCGCCGACCACGTAGACCGGCAGCTTGCGCACCCGATCGAGCCACACGCCCGACGGCAACGAGAACAGCACGAACGGCACGATCTCCATCGCAGTCAGCAGCCCCATTTGCGTCGGCGCGGCATGCAGCAGCACCGCGGCGGTCAGCGGCAGCGCAAGCATCGTTACCTGGCCGCCGAACGAGCTGATCAGAATCGAGGTCCACAGGCGCCGATAGACCGCGTCGCGCAGCAAATCATCGGACGGCAGCGTGAAGTGCTCTGCAATGGCACCTCGAATCGCTCGCAGCCAGCTTGTCATTCTTCCTCTCCTCTTTCGACTCTCTGGCGGACACCGGTGGGTGGCCTGGCGGGTCGGTGGACCCGGGCAGCGGAGGAACGAGAAACCGATTCTTCCGCTGACTCTCAGCGGAACTTCGGTTGGAAGCGGTGCGCTGGGAGAACTACAACGAGACGACGAACGGAATGTTCGTCAGGACGCTGCGATGGCTGCGAGAGCCGGTGACAGCGACCTCGGACCACGACGCGCCGACGACCAGCACGCCGCAGGCCGCGGCCTGTTTGGAGCTGGTGGTGGAGGTGGTCATGGTCGGTGGCTCGTTTGCGGATTGAGCAGCCATGCTAGCAGCAGCCCATGCGAGCCGGCAAGGGGCGAGACCCACGTCGCGTTGCGCTGGGCGGTGGTGTCTCAGTTTGAATGCAACGGCCGATTGAAGCGGCCCAGCTTGCGTGCTAGCCTGCCAACATGCCCAAGAAAGACATAAATCAGCTTGCCAAGTCAATCTTGGATCAGGCCATCGGCGAGGCACCGAAGGTGGATTCCGCGCGCCGCGTCAACAGCAGCAAGGGCGGGCTAAAAGGCGGCAAGGCGCGCATGGCGAAACTCACCGCGGATCAGCGCAGGGAACTTTCGTTGAAGGCCGTAGCGGCCCGAAAAAAAGCCCCGGCGGGTGAGGCCGGGGCGCCGTTGGTTAAGAAGTGATCAGTGGAACAAGAGTCCCTGACCGGGAAGGCTGCGGCAGTGCGCGCATACCGATTCGAGTCGGCCGAGCCGGACGCGAACATATGAGCGGACAGCCACGCCACGTGGGTACATGCAACGCATGAGAGGCCCTGCTTAGTGTTGTCAAATAACACAGGGCAAGCCTTGTCCATCACCCCACGCAGCGCGTACACTGCGGCTGTCCTTCCACAGACATGGTGAAGGTGGTTCGCCCCACCCAACCAGAACTAGGCCGTCAGCTCATAACTGACGGCCTTTTTCGTTCCGATCGCGCCCGCACATCGCAAACTCCTTTCATCAAGCCAAGTCTTCCTTATCCATCTCATCCAACATGT
>VBCQ01000031.1 GCA_005882155.1 Betaproteobacteria bacterium | reverse complement strand
ACGCTGCCGCGCCAGCCCGCGTTGCGCAGCGGCGTGTCGAGCATCGCGCCTTGGGCCTGCAGTATCGCGAGCGTGCGCGCCGGTGCGGACGCCGATGTTGCCGGTGCTGTCGGTGCGGCGGGCGGGGCGACGGGCGGCTTGCCTTGCAGCGTGTCGGTCCACGCAGGCGGCAGCGCGCGCGTGTCGGCGCGCAGCTCGAGCTTGTGGTCGCGCAACGTGCCCTTCAATTGAAGCTGCGCCGAATCGATCGGCGGCGTGCCTTTCAATGCAGCGAGCGATGTCGACAAGCGTTCGAGCGAGGCCTGCACATCGATCGCGGCGTTGGCGGCGCTGTCGATCTGCCATGCTGCTTTCGCGCGCTGCACGCGTGTCGCGGCGAGCTGCAGGTCGTTGACGTCGAGCTGCCCGCGCGTCGCGATGTCGGGCCAGCGACCGCTGATGCGTGCCGACGCATGGACCGAGCCGTTCAAGCTCGCATCGATGCCGCGCGGTGCGAAGAGCCGCCACAGCGGCGCGAGCTGATTCAGCGCCGGGGCGGCGAGCGTCGCGTCCCATTGATCGCTCGCGCCGCGCTGCGCGGTGCTCAAGCGGCCGTTGACCGCCACGCTGTTGCCACCGCTGTCGAGCGCGAGTGCAGCGATCGCGCTCGTCGCATCGGCGCTGCGCAGGCTCAGCTCGCCTTTGAGCGGAACGCCGGCGACGACGCTGTTGTTGCCGAGCGCGACCGCGGCATGGCCGCGCAGCGCGGCGGCCTGCTCGAGCAATGTCGGCTCGCCTTGCAGCGCGGCGAGCGTCAGATCGAAGTCGCCCTTTGCGTTGAGCCGATGCGGGCCCTTGCGCCACGGCGAATCCTCGCGGCCCGGCCACCATGGCAGCGGGTCGAAGTCGACGAGTGCCACTTGGCCTTTCAGCTGCCACGGTGCATCGACAGCGGAGCGACTCGCTGTGCCGGCGAGCGACGCGCGTGCAACGCCAGCGATGGCTTGCGCGTCGCGCAGTTCGATGCGCTGCGCGTTGACGCGCGCGTCGAGCTTGAGTGCGCTTGCGCGCTGCGATCTGGCCCGCGAGATCGCCTTTGATTTCGATGCTCGGTCCCTCGGGTCGCGTGTCGGCGAAGCCGGTGCCGACGAGCGACAGCGTGCCGCTCAATGGAACGGCGATGGCGCGCGCGTCGAGCTGCGAGGGCTGCAGCGACTGCAGCGTGGTCGCGAGCGTCCATTGCTGCGGCGTCCAATGACCTTGGCCTTGGACATGGCCGGCGCTCTGCTGCTTATTGCCGAGCTCGGCATCGAAGGCCTGCAACTCGAGCGTGCGCGGATCGTCTGGCCGCGCGCGCAGCTCGAGCTTGAGCTGCCGCACCGGCAGATGGCCTTCGTTCCAGCGGCCAGGCTCGGCGTTGGCGAGCGTGACGGTCACGCGCGCCGGCTGATTGCTGCCGCTCGTTTGCGCGACCGCGTCGCCGCTCAGTGCAGTGAGCGGCGCGGCGCTGTTCAACGCCGACAGATCGAGGTTCTTTGTGCTCGCCTGCAGCTCGGCGAGCGGCCAGGCGTCGAACGGCCGCAGCGTCGCGCGAGCATCAAGCGATTGCCCGCGCTGCGCGTTCGTCGGCTTCGCGCGCAGCGTTGCCCGCAAGGCCGGCTGCTCGAGCGGGCCGGACAGTGTCGCGCTCGCATGCCACAGGCTGGTGTCGGTGCTGCCTTGCGCGAGCTCGATCTGCGCTTGCAGCGGCAGCGGCGAATGCGTGCCGATTTGTGCCGCGCCGCTGGCGTTCAGTCGATCCCAGGCGGCGACGAGCTTGTCGACGCGATGCGTCTTGCCGAGCTCGTCGCCGAGGTGCAGATGCGCTCGCACGCCGCGCAGCGGCTTGTCGCCGAGCGCTGCGGTGTAGAGCTCGCCGATCTGCAACAGCGCGACGTCGAGCTCGACGGGCGTGCGCAAATCGGTCGGCGGATGGCGCGGCTCCTTCTTCGCCGTCTCGGCAAGCTGCAAGTCGACGCGGCGCGCATGCAGCTCGGTCATCGTGACGAGCGTGCCGGATTCGGTCCACGGAAAGCGCAGGATGCGCAAGCCGCGCCAGCCGAATCCGCTCATCACGACCTTGCCGCCGGTGTCGGGCAAAAGGAACTCGACCCGCTCGGCTTCGAAGTCGCCGAGCAACGTGCCCCTGCCGCCTGTCACTTGAACGCCGGGCAGTTTCGACAACAGCCACGCCGTTCCGGCATCGCTGCGCACCGACCACCAGAGGCCACCGCCGGCCGAGATGAGGAGCAGCAAGAGCACGCCGATCAATGCGGCGATGGACCAGGCGATGCGGCGTTGCAAGGTCCTGCTCAAAACGAAATCCCCACGCTCAAATGCAAGCGCATCTTGTGCACTCGCTGCCCATAAGCCCAATCGATCCGCAACGGCCCGACCGGACTGCGCCAGCGGAACCCGACGCCGTAACCCAGCGCAGGCCGCAAATCCCCCCAGCGATTCGCTGCATCGCCGGCATCGACGAACATCGCCCACCAATACGCCGGCCACTTCGGCGCGATCGGCCGGGCGAGTTCGGCGCTGCCGGTCATCAATACGCGGCCGCTGGTGACGACGCCATCGATCACCGGACCCAAGGTGCGATACGCATAGCCGCGCACCGACTCGTCGCCGCCGGCGCGAAAGAGCAAGGTGTCGGGGACCGGGACGCGGTCGCGGGCGAAGATCTGGCCGGCCTCGACGCGCGTCGTTGCGTACCACGATCCGCCGAGCGGGCGGTACCAGGTCAAGCGGCCCCACGCGCGGGTGAACGGGCCGCGGCCTTCGGTGATGCCGTCTTCGGTGATCTGCCGACCATGGGCCAAGCCGAGCGCGACTTGCGTCGCGAGCGTCACGCCTTTGGTCGGCAACAGCACGCTGTCGACGTCGCGCCAGATCCAGTGATAGTTGCCCGACACGGCATCGCTGCTGTTGGTTCCGGCAGCGGTCTCGAGTCTCGAATGCGCGAGCTCGGCGTAGTACAGGCGCTCGATGCGCGGCGTGTCTTGCGTGCGGCCGACGCGCGCGCTCCACGAGGTGCGCAGCTGGTCGGCCGAGCGCAATCGCTCGGCGCTGCCGCCGATCAGGTTGCGATAAAGACCTGCGAGCGGATGCGAGGTCAGGTCGCCCTGCCACGACTTCAGCGACGGCCCGAGCTCGAACTTGTTCTTCGCCATCCAGCGCGTTCCGAACACACGCCGATGCAAGTGCTCGAGCGTCAGCCGCGGGCCGGTGTTCGCGCTGTAGCCGACGCCGACCGTCGCGGTCTGCAGCGGCAGCTCCTTCAGATGCACGAGCACCGGCGCGGCAGCGGCGGTGTCGGGGTTGGGGTCGATCTCGACGACCGAGCCTTCGAACAGCCCGACCTTCTGCAGCCGTTCCTGAAAGTCGAGCAGCACCTTCTCGCTGTACGGCTCGCCGACGCGAAAGTTGGCCAGCCGCCGAACGCTTTGCTCGTCGTAGCGCTGCAGGCCGTCGATGCGAATCTCGCCGACGTGAAACAGCGGGCCGCTGTCGGCGACGACGTGCAGCCGCACGGTGTTGTTCAGCGCGTCGACTTGCGCACTGGTGATGCTCCACGCCGCGCTCGGGTAGCCCTCGGCGCGCAGCCGCGCGATCGTCGTGTTCTTCGCGTCGTTCCACGCGACCTGGCGAAACGGCTTACCAGCTGAGAGCGCCCATTGGCGGCGCAGCGACGCGAGTTCGTCGACCGCGGCGCGCTCGCTCGCATCGACGCCCTTGCGCAGCTCGCCGGTCGCGTCAAGCGTGATCGCTTCGACGATCGCGCGCGGGCCGGGCGCGACATGCACGCGCAGCAACGGTGTGCCGGAGTCGGTGAGTGCGCGAGAGACCTGCACGTCGGCGTTGAAGTAGCCCTCGGTCTCGAGCAAACCGCGTGCTTGGGCTGGCGCGGCGGCGACCAATCGGTCGAGCTCGGCGGGCGTGATGCTGTCGGTCTCGGGCGCGTTCTGAAAGCGCGACAGGTCGAGGTAGTCGACGAGCAGCGCTCGCAGCTCTTTCGGTGCTTGCACGTCGAGCGCGTAGACCGCGCGCTCGGGGGCCGATGCGGCGGGCTTGGCGGCGTCGACCTCGTTCGTTTTCTTGCCCGAGAACAGCCCACTGGCGCAGCCTGCGAGGAGGCTGGCTTGCAGCACGACGAGTGCTGCCACCGCCGGGCTGCGCCAGTTCATTTGCCGAGCAGACGCATCGCCCCTTCCAGCCCTTGCAGCGTGAGCGGGAACATTCGCTGGTTCATTAACTGCTGGACGACCGCGATGCTCTGCCGATAGCCCCAGACGCCTTGCGGCTCGGGGTTGATCCAGACGAACTTGGGGAACGCCTGAGTCAGCCGGGCCAGCCATTCGGCACCCGGCTCTTCGTTGTTGTATTCGACGCTGCCACCTGGTTGCAGGATCTCGTAGGGGCTCATCGTCGCGTCGCCGACGAAGATCAGCTTGTAGTCCTTGTTGTACTTGCGGATCACGTCCCAGGTCGGGAACTTCTCGCTGTAGCGGCGGCGGTTGTTCTTCCACATGAAGTCGTAGACGCAGTTGTGGAAGTAATAGAACTCGAGGTGCTTGAACTCGCTCTTCGCGGCCGAGAACACTTCTTCGACGCGATGGATGTGCTCGTCCATCGTGCCGCCCACGTCCATCAACAGCAGCACCTTCACCTTGTTGTGCCGCTCGGGGACCATCTTGCGAGATCGAGCTCTTCTTCGGAGCCTTCGCGGGCGAAGCGGCGCAGCCGGCGCAGTGCCACTTTGATGTTGCGCGTGCCGAGCTCGAGCGTGTCGTCGTAATCCTTGTAGGCGCGCTGGTCCCAGACCTTGACCGCGCTCTTGTTCCTTCCCTTGTCCTGGCCGATGCGAATGCCTTGCGGGTTGTAGCCGTAGGCGCCGAACGGGCTGGTGCCGCCAGTGCCGATCATCTTGGTGCCGCCCTCGTGGCGTTCCTTCTGCTCTTCGAAGCGCTTCTTCAGCGTCTCCATCAACTCGTCCCAGCCCATCTTCTCGATCGCGGCTTTCTCTTCGGCGCTGAGCTCGAGCTCGAGCTTTTTCTGCAGCCAGTCGAGCGGAATGTCTTGCGTGAAATCGGTCAGCATCTCGACGCCCTTGAAATAGGCGGCGAACGCGCGATCGAACTTGTCGAAGTTGGCTTCGTCCTTCACCAGCGACGTGCGCGCGAGGTAGTAGAACTTGTCCACCGTCGGCCCGGTCTCGTCGTCGATGACGCCGGCCTGGATCGCTTCGAGCAGGGTCAGATATTCCTTGACCGAGACCTTCAGCTTGGCGGCGCGCAGGGTGAAGAAGAAGTTGATCAGCATGGTGGCGATGTCGGGGCCGGCCCGGAGCGACAAGCCCGAGCATAGCCTCGTGGCGACAACCCCACGATGCTATAAACCGGCGGTCTCCTGCCGCACCGAGGACTTGCGACGATGCTGTCCAGCTTGTCAGCCACTGAAGTCGCCTTCGTGATGGCGGCGGTGATGCAGGCGGTGCTGGCGATCGTTTGGGTGCTCGGCGCCTGGGCGGTCGGCGACACGCGGCGCGCGGCGCTGCATTGGGCGACCTACGCGGCCTTGAGCGCGGTCAGCTTCACGCTGTTGACAACGGCGCTGCGCTCGGCCGAGCCGCAACCGGCGGAGGGATTGCGTGCCGCCGGCAACCTCGTCGGTGTCATCGCGCTGATGGCATTGCAGCGCGGCGTGTGGCTCTTTATCGGCCGCGTGCCGACCTATCGGTTTCATCTGATCGCACTGGCGCTCGTGCTCGTCGCGTCGTGGATCGGGCTCGACCCTGCAGCCGGGTACATCCGCGTCGGCATCAACTCGGGTGTGCTCGCACTGCTGTGCGCCGGCATGGCGCGCGACTTGGTCCGGCATGCGCGCGACGATCTGCAATACCGCTGGCCGGTGCTGCTCGCAATCCCCGTGCTTGCCGGCGGCATCGGCTTCGCGCTGCGCGGTGTGCGCGCCGTCGTCTGGCATGCGTCGGTGTCGGCCGAGATGACGACCAACAGCGCGCTCAACATCGGCTCGGCGCTGAGCTACCTCGTCATCGCGCTCGCGTTCCACGCGACGCTGATGGCGCTGGTGGTCGCGCGGCTCGTCGCCGAGCTGCGCCGGCTGTCACGTCACGACGGCTTGACGGGCCTCTTGAATCGGCGCGCGATCGAAGAGGCGCTTGCCGAGCAGGTCCAGCGCAGTCGCCGCAACGGCGAAGCCTTCGCGCTGATGATGCTCGACGTCGATCACTTCAAGGCGATCAACGACCACCATGGGCATGCCGTCGGCGATCTGGCGCTCAAGCATGTGGCGGCGCTGCTGCGCCACGGCGTTCGCGATGTGGATCACTTGGCGCGCTTCGGCTATCGGGCGAAAGCAGCAGGACGCAATCGCGTCAACCAGTCCCCTCTTCCCCTGGGAGAGGGTTAGGGGCGAAGCGGGGCTTTCGAGCCGCATGCGGCGAGCCCGCTGAGCGACAGCGGCTTGCAAGCCGCTGGCAGGGAGGGCGCGGTCGTCGAGCTGGCGCCACCGCGCCCTCACCCAGCCCTCTCCCAGAGGGAGAGGGAGTAATTCAAGCCCGCTTCAACCAGTCAAAAAACTCGCCGTACCAGAGCTTCGAGTTCCGCGGCTTCAGCACCCAGTGGTTCTCGTCCGGGAACCACACCAGCCGTGCATCGACGCCCTTGGCCTTCAAGGTGTTGTAGTACGCAAGCCCCTGCTGATCCGGCACGCGATAGTCGAGCGCGCCATGAATCACCAAGGTCGGCGTGCGCATCGTCTTTGCAAAAGTCGCCGGGCTCTGCGACTGCACCTTCGCGAGGTCGTCCCAGTAGAACGCGCCGAGCTCGCGTGCGTGGAAGGTGTAGGCGTCGTCGCTGAACATCGCAGTCCAGTCGAAGCAGCCGGCGTGGCAGATGTAGGAGCGATAGCGGCCGGGTTCGACATGGCCGTTCATCCACGCGACCATGTAGCCGCCGTAGCTGCCGCCGGTGGCGAAGATGCGTTTCTTGTCGACCCAAGCTTGTTGGAGCAGCCAGTCGGTACCGGCTTCGATGTCTTGCAGCTCGAGCTCGCCCCAGCGGTGCGTGATGCTGTCGAGAAAGGCGTGGCCGAAGCCGCTCGAGCCGTGATAGTTGACGCACGCGACGACGTAACCCTGCGCCGCGAAGACCTGGTTGTTCCAGCGGTAGTGGAAGGTGTCGCCGCTCGCGGCGTGCGGGCCGCCGTGGATCGCGTGCAGCACCGGGTACTTCTTCTTCCGATCGAAGCCGGGCGGGTAGACGACCCACATCTGCACCGGGTCGTCCTGCGCGCCGGCGAGCGTGACTTCGTCGTGCGCCGCGAGCTTGAACGGCGCAAGCAGTTCGTCGTTGAAGCGCTCGATTCGCAGTGACGCGGCATTGCCGCGCTGCGCATGGACGCGCACCGGGTGCTCCATCGCATCGGCCGCGGTCACGACGACGTCACCCGCGACGTCGAAGCCTTGGACCCAGCCGCCTGTCGCGATCACGTCGATGCTGCGCGCGGGAATCGCATAGCGATAGAGGTTGCAGCGCCCACGGTCTTCGGCGGTGAAGTTCAGCGATTCGCCATCGGCCGACCAGCGCAGCGGCGCGTTGACCGAATGGTCCCACTCGGCGCTAAGCATTTGCCAGGGCTCGCCGGCGTCGAGCAGCGCCAGGTGATTCGGCATCGTGTGCTTCAGGCCCTGGTGGTTCGCGGTGAACGCGAGCCGCTCGCCGTCGGGGCTGTAGCGGGGCGCCTCGAAGTCCCAGTCCTTGTCGACGACGAGCGTGCGCGTCTTGCCGCTGCGCAAGTCGATCTCGGCCAATGCTTTGCAGTTCTGCGGCTGCTTTTCTTTTGCGGGGTCGTGGGTGAACGCGATGCGACGGCCGTCGCTCGCGATATCGAACATGTTCGAATCGGGGTCGCCGCGCGGCATTTCGACGTCGCTGCCTTCGAACAGGTCGCGCACGCGGCCGCTCGCGACGTCGAGCACATGCAAGTGCGCGACGCGCCCCATTGGCAGGTTGCGGTCCCAGTGGCGGTACTGCGCCTCGCTCGTCACGTAGGCGGTCTCTTTGCGGTCCTTGAATTCCTTGAAGCGCTTGGCTTGCGCCTTCGTGCCCTCGAGATCCGGCCAGACCCAGGCGATGAATGCGATCCGCTTGCCGTCGGGAAACCACTTGAAGGCCTCGATGCCGGGCGCGAATTCGACAATCCGGCGCGCTTCGCCGCCGTCGGGCGCGATGACGTAGAGCTGCGGCGTCTCGTCCTTGCGGCCTTCCTGCTCGCGCCGCGCGATGAACGCAATGCGCTCGCCGCTCGGCGACCACGCGGCATGGCCGTCCTTGTCGCCGCTGCTCGTCAGGCGGCGCGGGCCGCCGCCGAAGGTCGACAGCAGCCACAAGCTCGACGCGCCCTTGTTCTCGGCCATGTCGAAGCGCGTGACCGAGCACACCGCCTGCGCGCCGTCGGGCGACAGCGACAAGCCGCCGATGCGCTCGATCTGCCACAGCGCGTCGACGTCGATCGTCTTGTTGTTCTTCTTGTTCTTCGCCATCAGCGCGGTCTCGTCAATTGCCAGCGCAGATGCGATTTTGTCGTCGGCCACTCGGCGGCGGTGATGCTGTAGACCGCGGTGTCGCGCAGCGTTCCATCGCTCGCGCGCTGGTGCGCGCGAAGGATGCCGTCGAGCTGCGCGCCGAGCCGCTCGATCGCGCGCCGGCTCTGCGTATTCAGCCGGTGGGTGCGGAACTCGACGGCGATGCAGCCGAGCGTCTCGAACGCATGCGCGAGCAGCATCAGCTTGCACTCGGTGTTCAGCGCGCTGCGCTGCGCACTCGCGGCGTACCACGTCGCCCCGATCTCGACACGCTTGTGCGTCGCGTCGATGTTCATGTAGGTCGTCATGCCGACGACCTTGCCGGCCGCGTCGAGCACGGTGAACGGCAGCATCGACCCCTTCTCCTGCAGCGCGAGGCGCTGCGCGATGTTCGATGCCATCGCGTCGGGGCTCGGAACGCTTGTGTACCAGAGCTTCCACAACTCGCCGTCGCGCACCGCGTCGATCAATGCGGGTTCATGGGTCGGCGACAGCGGGACGAGTTGAGCGTGCTCGCCGGTGAGGGTGACGGGGATGGTGAAAGTCATGGGATTCACGCCGCCTGCAGCATGAACTCGACCTTCACCGCTTCGAACGGAAACTCGACTTCGCCGTCGGGAGTGCGATTGAGCACTCCCGCGTCGAGCAAGGCCGTGACGTCACCGTGAACCGCCTTCACATCTCGGCCAACCCGGCGCGCTGCCTCACGAATCGACATCGGGCCCGCACCGCACATGGCTTTGAGCAGTTCCCAGCGCTTGGCGGTGAGCACCTGCCACAGCAACTCGGGCGTCGCAAATCCGATGCGTGCCTCGCGCTCGGCGCGGCCCGTCTTCATCGCGCGCGATGCGTCAGCGAGGTTCTGTGCAAGTGAACGAACTTCAAGAACGACCGTGTTCATCATTCCACCTCGTCACATCGGCATTGAAGTCAGCCATCAGTTGATCCGCCGTAGAGAACTCATAGGGCGATTCGCCGGCGCCGACATGTCGGTGATCACCCTTGCCTCGCTCGTTGTCGTATATCAGCACACACTCGCCGGCAACGACATAGGCGAGCCGGTATTTGAACTCGTGCGACGACGGCGGCACCGGCTCGTGAACGCGCCACACAGCGATCTCGACGAACGCATCGGCCGCAAGCACCACGCGCCGACGAATCAGTGCCACGGCCTTCATGTTGGAGACAATAACAACACGTGGGGGTGTTGTCAATCATTCCAACACGTGCGACGCCGACGCCGAATCGAACGCTACCGGTTATGCCGCTGCATGAACACCAGCTTCTCAAACAGCGACACGTCCTGCTCGTTCTTCAGCAGCGCGCCGACCAGCGGCGGCACCGAGACTTTTTCGTCCTTGCTCTGCAGCGCGTCGAGCGGAATGTCTTCGGCGACGAGCAGCTTGAGCCAGTCGAGAAGCTCCGAGGTCGACGGCTTTTTCTTCAGGCCGGGCAGGTTGCGCACGTCGTAGAAGTTGCGCAGCGCTGCGCCCAAGAGCTCTTTTTTCAGGCCGGGGAAATGCACGCCGACGATGCTCTTCATCGTGTCGGCGTCGGGGAACTTGATGTAGTGGAAGAAGCAGCGGCGCAGGAACGCGTCGGGCAGCTCTTTCTCGTTGTTCGAGGTGATGAACACGACCGGCCGGTGCCGCGCCTGGATCAGCTCGCGCGTCTCGTAGACGTAGAACTCCATGCGATCGATTTCGCGCAGCAGGTCGTTCGGAAATTCGATGTCGGCTTTGTCGATCTCGTCGATCAGCAGCGCGACCGGCTGGTCCGACGTGAAGGCCTGCCACAGCACGCCTTTGACGATGTAGTTGTGGATGTCCTTCACGCGCTCGTCGCCCAATTGGCTGTCGCGCAGGCGACTCACCGCGTCGTATTCGTACAGGCCTTGCTGCGCCTTGGTCGTGCTCTTGATGTGCCATTGCAACAGCGGCATGCCGAGCGATCCGGCGACTTCTTCGGCCAGCATCGTCTTGCCGGTGCCGGGTTCGCCCTTCACGAGCAGCGGGCGCTTCAAGGTGATGGCGGCGTTGACCGCGAGCATCAAGTCGGTGGTGGCGACGTAGTTGTCGGTGCCTTTGAACTTCATGTGATGCGCTGCTGCAGAGGTGTCAGGGCAGTATAAAGGGGCCCCCTATAATTCGCCGTTGCACTGAAATCACGCTTGCCGGACCATGAGAAAACTGCTGCTTCCGATGATCGCGTTGCTGGCCTTTGCAGGCTCGGCATCGGCACAAGACGCGAAGGCCGGCGAGAAGAAAGCGGCGATGTGCATCGGCTGCCACGGCATCCCCGGCTATCAGGCGAGCTTTCCCGAAGTGCACAAGGTTCCGATGATCGCGGGGCAGAACGCGAAGTACATCGCGACGGCGCTCACGTCCTACCGCAAAGGCGAGCGCAAGCACCCGACGATGAAGGCGATTGCCGCGTCGCTCAGCGACCAGGACATCGCCGATCTCGCGGCCTACTACGAGGCGCTGCCGAAGGACGTGACTGCAGCCCCGGCCAAGCCCGAGCATGAGCCGCCGGCCGACGTTGCCGCGCTGCTGAAGAAAGCCAATTGCGCGTCTTGCCACGGCGAAAATTTCAGCAAGCCGATCGATGCGACCTACCCGAAGCTCGCCGGCCAGCATGCCGACTACCTGTATGTTGCGCTGAAGGCGTACCAGGCGCAGAACAACCCGCAGGTCGGG
>VBCQ01000030.1 GCA_005882155.1 Betaproteobacteria bacterium | reverse complement strand
TCGACCTCGCGCATGGCCTGCAGGATGTGATCGACATCATCGCGGGCTTCCCCGGCGCGCTGCAGCTTCTGCCCAAGCCCGGCTTCGTCGACACCGGCAACGAGCACAGCACCGACTACTTCGACGCGCCGCTGTGGGGCAGCTTCAAGAAAGACATGCGCGACCTGTGGTTCGGCGACGGCGTCGGCGCGTTGCCGTCACCGTCCGTACTGAAGCAAGCGCAATGGCTGTGGGCGCAGGACGGCGCCGCGCCGCCTGCGCTGCCCGACAAGCACCGCCAGAAGGTCGCCTACGTGTTCGGCTGCGCGCCGAAGACACCATGCGGCATCACCCGCGACGGTGGCCGCTGGAAGATGCTCGGCACGCCGCGCGGCGACGGCTCGGTGACCTGGGACTCGGGACGCATCGCCGGCATCGGCCAGTTCTTCTACATGCCGGCCGAGCACGGTGCGCTCGCCGACACCGAAGCGTATTTCGAGTCGATCGCCGGGCTGCTCGAGCGCGGCGAAGGCGGCATGCTGATGACGAGCCCGCCGGCGCTTCGCGACGCGGCGGCCGCGACGATCGTCGCCGCCTACGATGCCGGCCCGGTGATGTACCCGACCGACACCGAACTTGCCGGTGGACTGATGGGTGCCGGCAAGCGGCTAGTCTCGCGCGAGCGAGCGCGCGACGTGCTGCAGGTGCGGGTGAAGGCGATGGACTTGCGCCAGGTCACGCAGCCGATCCTCGTCGGCCACTACGAGCAGGATGCGATCTCGGGCGCCGAAGCGCTGATCGACCAGCACCTGGTGCGCGGCGAATTGACGATCCGCCATCACCTGGGCCTGTACGCCGGCGCACTCGGCACGGCGAGCGCGGTACTGCTCAGCACCACCGCGCAAGAGCGCCAGCGCGGCAGCATGCGCGGCGCGATCGTCGCCGGGCTCGGCCGCTACGACGGCTCGCTGACCACCGGCATGCTGACCGAAGCGGTGCGCACCGCAGGACTGCGCTACCTCGTCCACGTGATGGACAACAGCGCGCTGGCGAGCGGCGACGGCGAAGGCCTGCGGCTCGCGAGTCTGCTGCTCGGCTACAACTCGGCCGCCAACCTGAGCATCGCCGACTCGGTGCTCGCACTGGTTCGCGGCATCATCGACGCGAACCGGCATTTCGCGCAGACCACGCCGTCGAAGCTGCGCATCACTTCGCTCGACATTGTCGAGATCTATCTCGACACCGCCATCACCGCGACCTATGCGGCCAAGCAGATCGCGCAGGCGATCAACGCCGACATGCGCGTGCCGTGCCGCGTCGACGTCGACCCGTTGCTGCACCAAGGCGAAGGCATGCGCCAGCGCCTGTCCGACGAGCGCGGAGGCTCGTACTGGCCGCGCTTGCTGATCACCGATGCGCAAGCGCGCGACGACGACGCCCCGCCGTTGCGCAGCGACACCGCGAACGGCCCGTTGCCGGCGCGCACCGCGCTCGCCGAGAAGCTGCGCTACCTCTACCTCGGCCAGCGCGCGCGCGCCGAGTCGGTGGTTCAGCAGCGCCAGCCCGGCCTCGTCGAGCGGCTCGTCGAGCGCCAGGTCATGCAGATGAGCTACGACGCCGACTTCAGCCGCAGCCTGTTCCAGCTGCTCGTGCCGCACGACTTCAAGGACGCCGCGCGGCAGATGCAGCAGATGGTGTTCGTGCTCGACGCGACGACCGCGAACCTGCCGTGGGAGCTGATGCTCGCCGACGAGCGGCCGCTTGCGACGCGCACCGCGATGATCCGCCAGCTCACGTCGACGCGCTTTCGCAACCGCGTCAGCCAGACGATGGAGCGGCGCGCGTACGTGGTCGGCAACCCGTCGACCGACGGCTTCTTCAAGACCTTCCAGGATCCGAAGCTGCCGGGTCTCACCGCGCTCGACGACCTGCCTGCCGCCGAGCGCGAAGCTCGAGCCGTGATCGAGGCATTGGCGGGTCACGGCTACGAAGTCGAGCGTGCAGTCGGAGCCGACCAGCGCGCGCTCGACGTCGTCAATCGCCTGTATCGGCACCCGTACCGCATCGTCCACATCGCCGGCCACGGCATGTTCGACGAGCGTGGGCAGGACGACAGTGCGCGCAGCGGCGTCGTGCTGTCCGACGGGCTGCTGATCAGCGCAGCCGAGATCGACGCGATGGAAATCGTCCCCGACCTCGTGTTCCTCAATTGCTGCCACCTCGGGCAGATCGAGCGCTCACCGATCGCGTTCAACAAGCTCGCCTACAGCGTCGCCAGGCAGCTCATCGACATCGGTGTGCGCGCCGTCGTCGTCGCCGGCTGGGCCGTCGAAGACGCGCCGGCGAGCCTGTTCGCCGAGGTCTTCTACGAGAAGCTGCTGGCCGACGGACTGATGTTCGGCGACGCGGTCTTCAAGGCGCGCTGCGCCACCTGGGACCGCTACCCAGCGAGCATCACTTGGGGCGCGTACCAGGCCTATGGCGACCCCGGCTGGCGCGCCGACCTGAAGACCGATCTGAGCGCATCGGCAACCAAGAGCGGCTGGCGCGGCGTTGCACCCGAAGAGCTGATCGACAAGCTCGCCGCCGAGCGAATGGAGCTGCAGCGCAGCGGGGAGATGGTGTCGAGCGCCGAGGCGCGCCGGCTCGTCGCGAAGGTGCAGCAGTGGTTCAACGCGACGCCCACCGAGTGGCTCGCGCGGCCCGATCTGCACAGCGCGCTCGGCGAGTTCTATGCCGACCTCGGCCCCGACTACTACGCGCTCGCCTGCGACTGCTTCGAAGGCGCGATTCGCGCGTCGGACCGCGAAGGCAAGGTGCCGATCCGCGCGATTGAGCAACTCGCCAATGTCGAGAGCCATCTCGGCGAAGACTTGAACGATGCGCGCAAGGTCGCCAGCGCGATCGAGCGGCTCACCCAGCTGGTGCGGATCACCGGCACCAACGCCGAGCGCGCGGCCTTGCTCGGCAGCGCATGGAAGCGCAAGGCAGCTGTGCAGGCACGCCACTATCTGAGCGGCAAGCGCGCCGAGCTGGAAGGAATGAAAACCTCGCTGGCGCGCAGCGCGCAGGCGTATCGCGCGATGGCCAGCGAGCTCGGCGCGAAGGAGCTGCGCCCGTACCAGACGCTGAACTGGCTGTTCCTCTGGTCGCTGACCGCCGACGCCGCGCAGCGGCGCATGTACCTGCCGCATGTGCAGCGCTGCGCGGCAGCGGCGAATGCGGCTTTCGCCGACGACCCCGATGCGTGGAACTCGACGATGGTCGCCGACGCTGCACTCGTCACCGCGCTGCTCGACGGCTCGCTGGACAGCGCGGGCGACGTGGCGCTCGCGAATCTCATCAGCTGCTATGACGACGCGCTGACGAGCGCGCTTGTCAGTCCCAAGCAGCGCGACTCTGTCATTGCGCAGATCGAGCTGATGGCACTGTTCCACCGCGCGCTGGAGAAGTCGCGTGGCGAGACGGCGGCGACGACGGTCGGCGCGCGGCTCGAAGCGCTGACCGAACGCTTGAGGTTCCCTCTCCCTCTGGGAGAGGGCTAGGGTGAGGGCGCGGTCGACCGACGTGGCACCGCGCCCTCACCTCCACCCTACCCAGGAACCACCCTCGCGGCAAACCCGGTCCGTTCGCACTGAGCCTGTCGAAGTGCCGGCGCGGATCGGCGCAGGGGCTTCCTTCGACAGGCTCAGGACGATCGGAAATGCAAGCTCAGCCCGAACGGGAATTGGAGGTTTGCCCACACGGGTTCCGGGGGCGCAATCCGGCAAGGCAACGCGTCGCATCAATCTCTCCCAGAGGGAGAGGGAGCAATACTCAATCAAATCGCCCCGATGCTCCCCGTGATCGGCAGCACGATGCCGCTGATATACCCCGAGCACACCGGCGCTGCGAGGAACACATACGCCGGCGAAATTTCCTCGGGCTGCGCGGCGCGACCCATGTCGCTGTGCTTGCCGAACTCCGCGACCTTGTCGGCCGGCGCATCGGCCGGGTTCAGTGGCGTCCACACCGGCCCCGGCGCGACGGCGTTGACGCGGATGCCCTGGTCCAGCAGCTCGTGCGCCAGCGACTTCGTGAACGCGTGGATCGCTCCCTTCGTCGTCGCATAGTCCAGCAGGTTCCGCCGCCCCTCGAGCCCGACGACCGACCCGGTGTTGATGATGGCAGCGCCGCGCTTCAGATGCGGCAGCGCCGCCTTGGCCATGTGGAAGTAGCCGTAGACGTTGGTGCGCAGCGTCTCGTCGAAGCGCTCCTCGGTGATGTCGTGAATCGACCTCGAATGCTCCTGGAACGCCGCGTTGTTGACGAGCACGTCGAGCCGGCCGAACTCCTGCACCGTCTTGTCGACCGCCATCTGACAGAACGCCGCGTCCTTCACATCGCCGGCGATCAGCAAGCAGCGCTGTCCTTCGGCTTCGACGCAACGCTTCGTGTCCTGCGCATCGCGGTCTTCGCTCAAATAGACGATCGCCACGTCGGCGCCTTCGCGCGCATACAGCACCGCGACCGCGCGGCCGATGCCCGAATCGCCGCCGGTGACGAGCGCGACGCAGTCGCGCAGCTTGTGGCTGCCTTCGTAGTCGGGGGCGAGGAACTGCGGCTTCAATTGCAGCGCCGACTCGTCGCCGGGCTTTTGCAAATGCTGCGCCGGCAGCTCGGCCGGATGCTCGCGCGTTCCGGCCTGAACCGGCGGCTTGGACTTGCCTTTCGCGGCGCCTTCCTTGGCCTGTGCGTGGTCGAGCGCGTCTTGCTCGTGCTGGATCTTGCGCTGCTTGTCGGCCGCGGCGCTCGTGCCGCCGCCATGCTCTTGCCGGGGTTTGGTCATGCGAACTCCTTCACCACGGCCTGTGAAGAATATTCACACCGTGGGCCATGCGCTCGCGCGAAAAGCGAGCGCGCAAATTCAGCGACTGGACTTGTGCTCGCCGCCTGAGCCGCCGCGCTCGTTCGCGCCGCTCGATTGCCCTTCGCGCTTCTTCAGATAGTCGCGCACCTTGTCGGCACGGTCACCGACCGCCTGCACGGCTTCCTTCAGCTGCTCGCTGCTGACGCCCAGGCTCTGCGACCATTCCTGGACTTCATAGTCCTGCTCGATGTTGATGCGCTGCCGGTCCGATCCGCCACGCAGTTTGGGGTTGTCGGGCATGTTCATCTCCGTCGTTTCGGTGTCAGAACGCGGGCAAGTCACATGCCCAAACCGTCACAGCGGTTGCAGCGCGGCGCCGCGCACGCCGACGAGCAAAGCGCGGCCATCCGGCGCGACGCGAAACTCGCCGTACTTCGCTTGCGCAAAGCGATCGCCCTCGCCTTCCTTGAAGAACCACGCGTCGCTGACGAGAATCCAGCGGCCGTCTTTTGGCGTCAGCTCGACGCGCAGCTCGTCGGCCGCGAGCGGCGTGCCGTCGTCCAGCCGCACCAGCGTCGCGACACCGCGCGCATCGCGCCGCGCGACGACGCGCGGGCGCTCGGCGCTGAGCAAGCCGTCGAGCCGGTTCTGCACGTCGCCGGGAATGCGAAAGTTCAATCGCATGAAGTCGCCTTGCATCAGCGAGCGCGGGTCGGCCGGCGCGAGCTCGACATACACCGGCTCGCCATGCGCGATCAAGTTTTCCTTCTGCCAGATGCCGATGTTTGCGACCGCGAGCACGGCGAGCGCGCCGAGTGCGATCACGGCTTGCGAGGCTCGGGTCGAGACCCTCGATGAAGCCGCGGCGCGAGGCATCGCGCGCTCACCGCGTGTGGCGAACCACGCCAACGCGGCGAGCAGCGCAGCGCATCCGACCAGCACCAGCGCCTTCGTCGACAGCGGCCAATCGAGCTGGTAGTAGAAGCTGCCGATGATCCACGCCGCCGCGAGCGCGGCCGCTGCGGCGATCCGCCAGCGAGCCGCACGCGCGCAGACGGCAAGCACGAGCAGCACCGCACCGAGCGCCGGCATGAAGCCCGCGAGTGCGACCAGCACCGCGGCGACGCCGACACACCAGGCGCGCCGCAGCGCGGGCCAGCCGAGGGCGAGCCACAGCGCAGCACCGAGCGCCAAGATCAGCGACGTTGCGCGCAGCGTCTCGATCTGCCACCACGCAGACGAGCGCGTGCCGAGCTCGCGTGCCAGCTCGCCGGCCACGCCGCCGCCGAGACTCGCGCCGACCATGAAGCTCATGCCCGACCAGAACGCGAGGCCGGCGAGCGCCGTCAACAGCCAGCCGGCCGCGAGCGATTCGATCGCGGCCGCATGGCGCGCGTGCTTGCCGCCGGTGAGCAGCGTGCGCTGCACCCACAGCGCGACGAGCGCAATCGCCAACACGAGGTGCCAAGCGAGCCAGAACGCCACGCGAGCGTCTCGTCCCAGGCGAACCCAATGCTCGGGCATGCAGGCGAAGGTCGTCAGCAGCGCCGCGGCAGCGCCGAGCAGCACGCGCAGCCACGGCTGCCGAATTGCGATCGCGATGCCGACGGCCACTACCGCGAGCAAGGCCGCCGCGCCTTGCATCGGCAGATCGCGAAACAAGCCGAACGCGAGCGAGCCGCCACCCACGAGCAACGCAGGTACCGCGAGCTGCTCGACGAAGAGCGGCAGGTCTTTCGAGCGCAGGACGACGAGCGCTGCGATCAAGACGAGGACGCCGATGAGATACGGCCCGACCCCGCGATGGATCAGATCGCCGAGCAGCATCCCGACGACGCCGAGCAAAGGCACCGCCGCAAGCCAGGCGCCGAGCCCCGTCAGCAGCACGACGGGCCAGGGCCGCGCGTCCTGCGCCGGCCGGATGGCGCCGGCCGGCAAGATGCCGGCCGCGATGGCCGCGTGCAGCGTGCGATCGAAACGTTCGGTGCTCATTGCGCGACCTCCGCTTGTGCGGCTTGATGACGCGCGAGACGCAGTACGCCGCTCACCGTCGCGGCGAGCAACCCGGCCGCGATCAAGCCGAGCAGCAACAGCTCGCCGATCGGGTCGCCGTTGTGGTGGCGGTCGAACAAGGCGCGCGCGATTCCGGCAACGATCAAGGTGTTGAGGCCGAGCGCGACGGCGCTCAAGCCATAAACCTCGAACGAGCGCGGCAACGCGAGCCACACCGCTGCCGCCGCGAGGACGACGAGCCCGAGCCAGTAATGAGCGGCGACATGGCTCGCGAACAAGCCGCCGAGCGCCGTCGCGGTGATCATCACGACCGCGAGCGTGATCGCGGTTCGCAGCGCCCACACGCCGGCGCCGGTGAAGCGCTGCAGCGCGGGACTCAGCGCGGCGGCGAGCGCCAGCGCGGCGCACCAGCCGATCGCATGCGCGCGCAAGTCGTCGGGCTCGACACGCCAGCGGTGTCCCGTATGCGCCTGCACCCACAGCGCGACCGCGCTCATCACGACGAGCGCCCACGGCGCCCACAGCACATCGCTGCGCGCACCGATGCACAGCGGCAATGCGAGCGCGGCCCACAGTGCGAACAGCTGCCACGCGTCGGCGCCGGTTTGATAGGTCTGGCCGAAGTAGGCGAACAGTCCGCCGATCGCGAGCAGCGCGAGCAGGCCGAGCGGCGCGCGCGCCGCGGGCCGCCACAGCGCGCCGGCGCACATCACGAGCACGACCGCTTGCAGCAACGCGAAGCGGCCGAAGCGGCCGAGCGTGTCCCAATTCGCCGCGATCCAGAACACGATGCCGAGGCCACCCAGCGCCGCGGCGAGCACCGCGATACCGCGCGGCAGCCAGCGCGACAACGCAGCGGGCTCGTCATGCAAGCCGGCAAGGCGCTCGAGCTTCTCGCAAGCCTTAGCATCGAGCCGATGCTCGGCAGCGAGTTCGTACAAGCCCAGACGCAGATCCATGGCGAGCCTTTCATCGCGTTGCGGATGGGCGGCATCGTAGCGGCGAGCAACGGGCGCGCGAGCGACAACGGCGTGATATCGACGGATGCGACTTTGAGTCGCGTTTGCTGCTACCGAACCGCTCGCGCCGCATTACTCCCTCTCCCAGAGGGAGAGGGAAACACTTCTGCCGCATGTTCGGTGATCCCCTTCGGCACCTTCCCGGCAATCGCAATCGCTGCGCGCGACGCGAGCATGCGGGCGAACGCTTCGCGCACCTCATCGGTCGTCACACTCACGATCCGCTCGGTCAGCTCCGAACACGATCTCACCCGCCCATAGACGAACAGATCCTGCGCCGCATCCTCGAGCCGCCGAAACGGCCGCTCGTGAGCGCGCAGGTTGCGCACCGCGATCTGGTTGCGAGCGCGCTCGAGGTCGATGGCGGCGATCGATTCCGCATGCGCGGCGAGCAGGCGCGCGACCTCGTCGAACAGCTCGTCGAGATGGCGCGGTGCTGTGGACGCCTCGATGACGAATTGGCCGCACAGTTCCATCACGTCGGCCGAGCAGGCGGCGTAGTAGACGAGGCCGCGCCGCTCGCGGATCTGGTCCATCAGCGGCGAGCTCATCCCTTCGCCGAACAGCGCCGCAGCGACGACGCTTGCGTGGTAGTCGTCCTTCAGCGCCGGGATCGGGAAGCCGAGCACGACATGCGTCTGGCTGCAGCCCGGCTGGCGGCGCGACGCGATGCCGCCGAGATGCACCGGCGCAGCCACGACGTTCTCGCTGCCGCGCGCCATCGCGCCGAATGCGGCTTGCACCTCGGCGACGATCGCATCGGGATCGATGTCGCCCGCCACGCCGACGACGACGTTCGCTCCGGTGTACTGACGATGCACGTAGTCGAGCAGATCGTCGCGCGTGAAGCGCTCGACGTTGCGCCGCGTTCCGATCACCGGTTGCGCCAGCGGATGCGTGCCGAAGCAGGTCGTGTCGAACAGCTTGTACGCGGTCGAGAGTGGATCGTCCTCGTCTTCGATGTACTCGTGCAGGATCACCTGGCGCTCACGCTCGAGCTCGGCTTCGGGGAAGCAGCTGTGCTGGACGATGTCGCCGAGCATCTGCACCAAGCGTCCGGCGTCGCGCGCCATGCCGCGCATGTGGTACGCGGTATGGTCCTTGTCGGTATGCGCGTTGACCTCGGCGCCGAGCCGCTCGGCATCGAGGTTGATCTGCTGGCAGCTGCGCTCATGCGTGCCCTTGAACGCCATGTGCTCGACGACATGGCTGATGCCGTTCAGGCGCCGGCTTTCGTGACCGACGCGAACGCCGTTGGTCAGCGTCGCGACCGACGTGTTGGCATCTTCTTGTTCGTGGCTCATCGCGAGCCGGCGCCGAGCTTGCGCATGAAGCCGCGGATCCGATTCGCATTGACGCCGAGGTCGCTGCCGCCGACGCGCGACAGCGATCGCATGTCGACGCGGCTGCCGTCGGGATGCGCTCTCACGCGGATGACGACGTCGTCCTTGAAGCCGAACATCAGCGTCGTGTCGGTCGCTTCGATTCGCAGCGCTTGCGGATCGACCGCGACGATCTCCCAGCCCATCGCGCGCGCCGCCTGCTCGGCGCGTGCGAACGCCTGCGCCGGCGGCAGCTTCAGCACCGCAGGCGCGATGTCCGGGTAGCCCTTCTTCTGCTCGGCCGCAGTCGCCGGCACGTACTCGACCGGGTTGCGCGCGCCGTGGCGTAGCGGCACGACCGCTTCGAACGCCGGCGGGTTGTCGGTGTCGGTGCTGACGTCGTGGATGCTCGGCAGTTGATGCGCGCGGCGCATCATGTTGATCGGCGGGGCGGCGACGACAAGGCCGATGACGAGCCCTGCCAGCGCATTCCACATCGGCCGTCTTGCACCGGTGCCGAGCGCCAAGAGCACAGCGACCAAGCCGACGGCCGCCGCGCCCAGCCCGAAGATCGCGGCCCACCGCAGCGCCTGGAAGGCCGGGCCGAGTGACCACCATCCGATCCGGTAGCCGGGCCCGGCGATGAGTCCCGCGACCGCGCAAGCGAGCGCCA
>VBCQ01000211.1 GCA_005882155.1 Betaproteobacteria bacterium | reverse complement strand
GAGGCCGAATGGGTCTGATGGGTCGCGCTCAAGCGAGCGTTGATCGTGCTCAGCCCGGTGGCAACCCAGATCGCGGTGAAGTCGATGTCCCGACGATCGACCTTGTCGGGTCCGTACACCGGCGGGATGAACGCCGGCACCGCTGGCGGCAGCGGGATCGGCAAGATCAGAATCTTCGGCGTGATCAAGGCTGACGGGGAGTCGGTCTTCGTCACTCGATACGCGGTGCCGAGTGTGAGGACGCCCGCCGTCCCCCAGCTCACGCCAAGACTGCCGACGTTCTCGGTGTAGCCGCGTCGATCGAGCGCTGCGGAGAACTTGATCGATCGATGCGCGACGCTGCCGTCGATGCCGACGCGAGCGCCGACGCCGTAGCGCGCCGTCGCGCTCGCTTGCCGCACCGTCTGAACGTCCTTGACGGTGGTGATGATGTCCTGCAGATCGGTCGCGCCGTAGTTGGCGAGGCTCTGACTGTCGTCGTAGCGCAGCGTGCCCGACAGGCGCTCGACTGTTTCCCAGTCGAGCCCGGTCGACAGCGAATAGCTCGTGTTGTTGAGTTGACGCTCGTTGTGGTAGCGGTTGGCCTGTGCCGTTCCGTTCAGATACACGCGCTGCCGCCCGAACAGCTTGTCGATGCCGCCGAGCAATCCGGTGCTCGAGTAATAGTCGTGCACGACGAGCCCGCCCTCTGACTGGCGAAAGACGTTCGAGTCGCGAGTGAAGGTTTGGCTTGCGCCGATGTAGTAGGGGCTTTCCTCGGCCGCGCAGGCGCCGCTGACGCCAGCCAGCGCGACGGCCAGGCACACGGGGCGCAGCGAGCTCAGGGGGGAAGGACGCAGACGATGTGGCATTCGTTTTTCTCCTTGATTGGTCACGCGAATGTCCCGACGAAGAGCGTCGCGAGGCTCAGTAGGCCTTGCGATCGAAGAACACGAGCCGGATGGTACGCACAATGATTTGCAGGTCCAGGCCGATCGACCAATTGCGCAGGTACTCGAGGTCGTACTCGACGCGAGCCTGCATCTTCTCGATGGTGTCGGTCTCGCCGCGGTGACCGTTCACCTGCGCCCAGCCGGTGATTCCCGGCTTGACCTTGTGACGCACCATGTAGGCCTTGATGATGCGGCGGTACTCCTCGTTGTGCGCGACCGCATGCGGCCGCGGGCCGACGATGCTCATGCGCCCTTGCAGCACGTTGATGAACTGCGGCAGCTCATCGAGCGAGGTGCGCCGGATGAAGGCGCCGAAGGGCGTGATGCGCGGGTCGTCGCGCGTCGCCTGGCGCACCACCGGGCCGTTGTCCTGCGCGGTCATCGAGCGGAATTTGTAGACGGTGATCTCTTCGCCGTCGAGCCCGTTGCGCCGCTGCCTGAAGATCACCGGCCCCGGCGAGCTGAGCTTGACGCCGCTCGCGATCGCCAACAGGAGCGGCGAGATCAGAATCAGGATGATCGTCGCCAGCACGATGTCGCTGACCCGCTTCGCGAGTTCGTTGGTGCCGGTGAACGGCGTCTCGCAGATGCCCACGACCGGCACGCCGTTCATGTCCTGCAAGCGGCCCTGGATGATGCTGATGCCGAATACGTCGGGAACGAAGAACAGCGATGCGGTCGTGCCTTGCACCTGCTCGAGCAGCTCGACGATGCGCGGCTGCGAGCCGAGCGGCAAAGTGATGAAGACCTCGCGGATGCCGTGGGCGCTGACGTACTCGGCCACGTCCTTCAGGCCGCCCAGACGCTTGGTGGTCGCCGAATCGTGGACCCGGTCGTCGGTGCGGTCGTCGAAGTAGCCGATGAAGTCGACACCCTGGTCGTCGCTTTCGGTCAGCGCGCGCGCGACCTTGACGCCGAGCGGCCCGGCGCCGACGACGATGGCCGAGCGCCGCGCTTCGGGCAGCGCGCTGCGATGGCGCACCACCTTCTGGCCGAGCCACACCGCGAGCCACTGCAGCACCGGCGTCGCGATGACCCACGCGACGAGCGCGTCTTCCTCGAAGTAGCCGAAGCTGCGCGTAGCGTAAGCACACAGGCTCAGGATGGCCACGAGCGTCACCCACGACGACACGATGTCGACGCCAGCGGCGATCAGGTTGTCGCGAAAGCGGTTGCGGCCCGGAAAGGTCAGCGCGAAGACGAGCAGGCACAGCGTCAGCTCGGGGCGGTGGATCGGCTCGTCGAAATACGCGTTGGCGATCAGAAAGGTCACGACCGTGATCGCCGGCTCGAGGAACGCCGCGACCAGCGAGGTCACCGACTGCGGTGCGCTGTAGAAGGTTCTTTTGTAGGTGCGGTCTTCGAACATCGAGCCGCGGATTCTCCCCCAAAAAAGCGGGGCGCCCGACCCGCGGTCACGGGGGAAGCACGTAGGTGCGTGCCTACAATCCGTGCATGCTTCACAGTCTGCAACAGCTCTTCGGCAATGCATTGATCGAACGCTTCACCTTGATGGTGAACCACGTCATTTCGAGCGAAGCCGCGGCGGTGCAGCGGCTGCGTCCGCACGCCGGGCGTTGCATACGGTTGCACATCATCGGCTGGCCGAGCGCGCTGCCGCCGCTGCCGGCATTGGCGTTCGTCGTCACACCGGCCGGGCTCGTCGAATGGTGCGGGCCCGAGACGACGCAAGTCGCTGATCTGCAGTTGAGCGTCGATGCATCGAACCCGGCGCGGCTCGTCGCGCAAGGCCTCGCCGGCCAGCGGCCGCCGGTCGATGTGGCCGGTGACGCACGGCTCGCCACCGACGTGAGCTGGCTGATGGACAACCTGCGCTGGGATGCGCAAGACGACCTCGCGCGCATCGTCGGCCCGGCATTGGCCAACGAGCTCGCACGCGTTGGCGCCATGCTCGCCGCCGGCGTGCGCGATGCCGTGCGCTCGCTCGCCGACTTGGCCGAGCGCTTGCGCTCGGAGCAGCCCGTGCGATGAGGCACGTCGCGCGCCTCGTCTTTATCGTCTTCATCGTTCTGCGTTTCGGACTGGACGAGCTCGCGCTGTCGAGCTTTCGCCAGCGCTGGGTGCGCGCGCTGGTGCGGCTGATGACGATTGGCCGGCGGCTCGATGCGCCGCGCGGCGTGCGGCTGCGCATCGCGCTCGAGCGGCTGGGGCCGATCTTCGTCAAGTTCGGCCAGGTGTTGTCGACGCGGCGCGATCTGCTGCCTGAGGACTTCGCCGACGAGCTTGCCAAGCTGCAGGACGACGTGCCGCCGTTCCCCGCCGCGCAGGCGCGCGTCCTCGTCGAGCGTGCGTTCAACCGGCCGATCGATGCGATCTTCGCGAGCTTCGAGGCCGAGCCGGTGGCGAGCGCGTCGATCGCGCAAGTGCACTTCGCGGTGCTGAAAGACGGCCGCGAGGTCGCGGTGAAGGTCTTGCGCCCGGGCATGCTCGCGGTCATCGACGACGACCTCTCGCTGATGCGAACGCTGGCGCGCTGGATCGAGCGGCTGAGCGCGGACGCCAAGCGCTTGAAGCCGCGCGAAGTGGTCGCCGAGTTCGACAACTACCTGCACGACGAGCTCGATCTCGTTCGTGAAGCCGCCAACGCCGCGCACTTGCGCCGCAACATGGAGGGCTTGAGTCTGGTGATGGTGCCCGAGATGGTGTGGGAGCTGTGCACCACCAGCGTCATCGTGATGGAGCGCATGCACGGCGTGCCGATCAGCCAGACGCAGCGGCTGCGCGACGCCGGCGTCGACATCGCCAAGCTCGCGCGCGACGGCGTGACGATCTTCTTCACGCAGGTGTTTCGCGACGGCTTCTATCACGCCGACATGCACCCCGGCAACATCCAGGTCAGCATCGCGCCGCAGACCTTCGGGCGCTACATCGCACTCGACTTCGGCATCGTCGGCACGCTGACCGAAGTCGACAAGGAATATCTGGCGCAGAACTTCATCGCCTTCTTCCGCCGCGACTACAAGCGCGTCGCCGAGCTGCACCTGGAAAGCGGCTGGGTGCCGGCGGGCACGCGGGTCGACGAGCTGGAAGGCGCGATCCGCGCCGTCTGCGAGCCGCACTTCGATCGGCCGCTGAAAGACATCTCGCTCGGCCAGGTGCTGCTGCGCCTGTTCCAGACCTCGCGCCGCTTCAACGTCGAGATTCAGCCGCAGCTCGTGCTGCTGCAAAAGACGCTGCTCAACGTCGAAGGGCTCGGCCGCCAGCTCGACCCCGAGCTCGATCTGTGGAACACCGCCAAGCCTTTTCTCGAGCGCTGGATGAACGACCAGATCGGCTGGCGCGGCTTCGTCGAGCGGCTGAAGAACGAGGCGCCGCGCTATGTGCAGCTGCTGCCCGAGCTGCCGCGCCTGCTGCACCAGGCGCTGCAGCCGCGGTCGAGCGCCGAGCAGCGCGCGCTCGAAGCGCTGTACTTGGAGCAGCGGCGAACCAATCGGTTGCTGCAGACGCTGATTTACGGCGGGCTCGGATTTCTGCTCGGCGCGATCGCTGTGCAATTGTTCGTGAATTGGCGCTGAGTCATGCCGGCCTTCGGCCGGCTTCGCAGCCTGCGCAGCGGAGATAATTCGCCTTGATTTTTTTATCGGAGCCTGCTTGCCATGCTGCTGACCCTGGTCATCATCTACTTGCTCATCACGGTCGCGATCGGACTGTATGCCGCGACCCGGGTGAAGTCGTCCGCCGACTTCGCGGTGGCCGGCCGCAGCCTGCCGCTGATCATGATCGTCACGACGACGTTCGCCACCTGGTTCGGCTCGGAGACGGTGCTCGGCATCAGCGCGCGCTTCGTCCAAGGCGGCTTGAACAGCGTCGTCGAAGACCCGTTCGGCGCGTCAATGTGCCTGGTGCTGGTTGGCCTGTTCTTCGCCTACCGCCTGTACAACATGACGCTGATCACCA
Organism: Betaproteobacteria bacterium; assembly: GCA_005882155.1. Lineage (GTDB taxonomy): Bacteria > Pseudomonadota > Gammaproteobacteria > Burkholderiales > Burkholderiaceae_C > Albitalea. Next base: position 12,898 of record VBCQ01000211.1, on the reverse strand, counting down.
TCGGCGACTTCTATCGCAAGCGCTTCGGCCCCGGCATCGAAGTGTTCTGCTCGATCATCATCATGATCAGCTACCTCGGTTGGGTGGCGGCGCAGATCACTGCGCTCGGGCTCGTGTTCAACCTCGTCTCCGGCGGCGCCGTCACGGCGCAGGGCGGCATGGTGCTGGGCACGCTGATCGTCTTGCTGTACACCGTGTTCGGCGGCATGTTCTCGGTCGCCTGGACCGACTTCATGCAGATGCTGATCATCATCGTCGGCCTGATCGCAATCGCGGTGATGGCCGCCGGCCTGGCCGGGGGTGCAGACAAGGTGTTAGCGCTGGCGCAAAACGAAAACTGGTTCCGCTTCTGGCCCGAGCCGAAAGCGCATGACGTGGTGTTCTTCTTCGCCGCCGGCATCACGATCATGCTCGGCTCGATCCCGCAGCAGGACGTGTTCCAGCGCGTGATGTCGGCGAAGGACGCCGACACCGCGCGCAAGGGGCCGATCATCGGCGGCCTGTCGTACCTCGCGTTCGCGTTCGTGCCGATGTTCATCGTCGCGAGCTCGATCCTGATCATGCCCGACGAGGCGAAGAAGCTGCTTGCCGATGACCCGCAGAAGGTCCTGCCGACGCTGATCATGGGCCACATGCCGCTCGCGGCGCAGGTGCTGTTTTTCGGCGCGCTGATCTCGGCCATCATGAGCACCGCGTCGGCAACGCTGCTCGCGCCGTCGACGACCTTCGTCGAGAACATCCTGAAGCACCTGGTGCCGAACATGGGCGACAAGCAGTTGCTGCGCGCGCTGCGGATCTCGTTGATCGGGTTTGCCGCGCTGGTGCTGAGCTACTCGTTGCTGATGCAGGGCACGTCGATTTACGAGCTGGTGTCCAGCGCCTACCAGGTGACCTTGGTCGGCGCGTTCGTTCCGCTCGCCTTCGGCCTGTACTGGAAGCGCGCGACGACGCAGGGGGCGGTGATGTCGATTGCGCTGGGCATCGGCGTGTGGCTGATGTTCTTCCCGCAACTGACCAATTGGGGAACGGCATTTCCGGGACAGCTCGCCGGGCTGCTCGCCGCGCTCGTGGGCATGGTCGCCGGATCGTTGGGCCCGCAGCTGATGCGAAACCGGCACGCGAAGCATGAGCTTGTGGGCTTGAAGACGTAGCGCGAGCCTCCATCTTTCGCGAGACCGGCTCATCCGGGTCGCGGCTTATAATTTCGCGTTGCAAATCAAAGGCTTAGCCATGCCAATCTACGCTTACCGCTGTGAGTCGTGCGGCCACGCGAAAGATGTGCTGCAGAAGATCTCGGACCCGGTGCTGTCAACGTGCCCGTCGTGTGGCACGCCCGCGTTCAAGAAGCAGCTGACGGCGGCAGGCTTTCAGCTGAAGGGTTCGGGCTGGTACGTGACCGATTTCAAGGGCGGCGCCGGCAACGGCGCGGCCAAGCCGGACGGCGGCGCGCCTGATGCTGCGACCAGCACGCCCGCGACGCCGGCGGGAGATGCCGCGACCGCACCCGCCCCGGCGGCAGCCGCGCCTGCGGCCAGCGCCGGCGCGAGCGACAGCAGCGCGGGTGGCTGCGGCTCGTCGTGCGGCTGTCACTGAGCGAGCGAGCTTGAAAAGGTATTTGCTGGCCGGGCTGCTGGTCTGGCTGCCGCTGGCCATCACCATCTGGGTGCTGCACGCCATCCTCGGCACACTCGACGGCGTGTTCGCCTGGCTGCTCAGCGCGTCGCAGGCGGTTCTGCCGTCGGCCGCCTACACGCCGCTCGAAATGCTCAAGCGCGTGCCGGGCCTTGGCGTGATCGTGATGATCGCCGGCCTGCTGCTCACCGGCATGTTCGCGACCAACATCGTCGGCCAATGGTGGCTGCGCCAGGGCAGCCGCGTACTCAGCCACATCCCGATCGTCAAGTCGATCTACAGCTCGGTGAAGCAGGTGTCGGATACGCTGTTCTCCAGCAGCGGCAACGCGTTTCGCGAAGCGGTGCTCGTCCAGTACCCGCGCGAAGGCTCGTGGACGATCGCCTTCGTCACCGGCAAGCCCGGCGGCGAAGCGGCTCAGCACTTGCATGACGGCTACTTGAGCCTGTACGTGCCGACGACGCCCAACCCGACCTCCGGATTCTTTCTGATGGTGCCGCGCACCGACGTGATTGCGCTCGCGATGAGCGTCGACGAAGCGCTCAAGTACATCATCTCGATGGGGGTCGTCGCGCCGCCGCTGCACTTGACGGTGCAAGCGCGAAATCCGCAGGCGAACAGTGAACCTGCGCGAAATCAACCCGGTTGAGCGCCCGGCTTTCGCTCAACCGTCAGGGCTTGCCAACGAGCCCCCCAGCGCCTACAAACACCCGCCGCCGCGCAACGCGCGCTCGGCACTCTGAACCGATATTGGAGTTTGCATGAGAACAACCTATTGCGGCCTGGTCAGCGAAGCGCTGATGGGCCAGACCGTCACGCTGATGGGCTGGGCGCACCGCCGTCGCGACCACGGCGGCGTGATCTTCATCGACTTGCGCGATCGCGAGGGCCTGGTGCAGATCGTCTGCGATCCCGATCGCCCCGAGATGTTCAAGGTGGCCGAAGACGTGCGCAACGAGTTCTGCCTCAAGGTCGTCGGCAAGGTGCGCGCACGGCCTTCGGGCACCGAGAATGCCAACCTGCACAGCGGCAAGGTCGAGGTGCTGTGCCATGAGCTCGAAGTGCTGAACGCGAGCGTCACGCCGCCGTTCCAGCTCGACGACGAGAACCTGTCGGAGACGACGCGCCTCACGCACCGCGTGCTCGACCTGCGCCGCCCGACGATGCAGAAGAACATGATGCTGCGCTACCGCGTAACGATGGAAGTGCGCAAGTTCCTCGACGCACTCGGCTTCATCGACATCGAAACGCCGATGCTGACCAAGAGCACGCCCGAAGGCGCGCGCGACTACCTGGTGCCGAGCCGCGTCAACGAAGGGATGTTCTTCGCGCTGCCGCAATCGCCGCAGCTGTTCAAGCAGCTCTTGATGGTGTCGGGCTTCGACCGCTACTACCAGATCACCAAGTGCTTCCGCGACGAAGACCTGCGCGCCGATCGCCAGCCCGAGTTCACGCAGATCGACATCGAAACGAGCTTTCTCACCGAGGAAGAAATCCGCGCGATGTTCGAGGAGATGATCACGACGGTGTTCAAGAACACCATCGGCATCGAGCTGCCGGCGTACCCGGTGATGAAGTACGCCGAGGCGATGCACCGCTTCGGCTCCGACAAGCCCGACCTGCGCGTCAAGCTCGAGTTCACCGAGCTCACCGACGTGATGGCCAAGGTCGACTTCAAGGTCTTCAGCACGCCGGCGACGACGCCGGGCGGGCGCGTGGCGGCGCTGCGCGTTCCGAAGGGCGGCGAGATGAGCCGCGGCGAGATCGACGGCTACACCGAGTTCGTGAAGATCTACGGCGCCAAGGGCCTCGCGTGGATCAAGGTCAACGACCTCGCGAAAGGCCGTGAAGGCCTGCAGTCGCCGATCGTCAAGAACCTGCACGACGCGGCGCTCAACGAGATTCTCAAGCGCACAGGCGCGCAGACCGGCGACTTGATTTTCTTCGGCGCCGACAAGGAGAAGATCGTCAACGACGCGCTCGGCGCGCTGCGGGTGAAGATCGGCCACAGCGAGTTCGGCCGCAAGCAGGGCCTGTTCGAGGACAAGTGGGCGCCGCTGTGGGTCGTCGACTTCCCGATGTTCGAGCATGACCCGGAAGGCGACCGCTGGAACGCGGTGCACCACCCGTTCACCGCGCCGAAGGACGGGCACGAGGACCTGATGGATACCGACCCGGACGCCTGCATCGCCAAGGCCTACGACATGGTGCTCAATGGCTGGGAACTCGGCGGCGGCTCGGTGCGGATTCACCGCGCCGAAGTACAGAGCAAGGTGTTCGACGCGCTGAAGATCAGCCCCGACGAAGCACAGGCCAAGTTCGGCTTCCTGCTCGATGCGCTGCAGTACGGTGCACCGCCGCACGGTGGTCTCGCGTTCGGGCTCGATCGCATCGTGACGATGATGACGGGCGCCGAAAGCATCCGCGACGTGATCGCGTTCCCGAAGACCCAGCGTGCGCAATGCCTGCTGACCGGTGCGCCAAGCCCGGTCGACGAAAAGCAGCTGCGCGAGCTGCACATCCGCTTGCGCAATCCGCTGCCGGCATCGACATGACGAGGCCGTGATGCAGAATCAAAGGGCGCGGGAGACCGCGCCTTTTTTCTTGGCCTGCATTCGATCAGGAACGACGATTGCCCCGACCGTACAAGATCCCCGAGTCCGTGCTTGTCGTGATCCACAGCGCCGACCTCGAGGTGCTGCTGATCGAGCGTGCCGACCACCCGGGCTTCTGGCAAAGTGTCACCGGGTCCAAGGACAGCGTCGAAGAAGCCTTGACTGAGACTGCCATGCGCGAAGTTGCCGAAGAAACCGGCATCGTGATCGGCACGCCCGAGGTGCCGCTGGCGAACCTGCGCGACTGGCATCTGAGCAACGTCTACGAGATTTATCCGGTGTGGCGGCACCGCTACGAGGCCGGCGTGATGCACAACGTCGAGCATGTGTTCGGTCTGTTGGTGCCGCGTGGGCTCAACGTCACGCTCGCGCCGCACGAGCATCTGAACTTCGAATGGCTGCCATGGCGCGACGCCGCCGATCGCTGCTTCTCGCCGTCGAACGCCGAAGCGATTCTGCAGTTGCCGAGGTTCGTGACATGACGACGTCGCGGCCGATGCGCTTTGCGGCGACGTCGATGCACCCGGCCCATGTGCTTCGCGTCGCGACCTACAACATCCACAAAGGCGTTCGCGGGGTCGGACCCAACAAGCGGCTGGAGATTCACAACCTCGGCCTCGGCATCGAAGCGCTCGACGCAGACCTCGTGTTCCTGCAGGAGGTGCGGCTGTTTCATCATGGCGAGGCACGCCTGTTTCCCGATACCCACATCGGCTGGCCGAAGATGCCGCAGGCCGACTACCTCGCGCCCGAGGGCTACGATGTTGCCTACCGCACCAATGCCGTCACCCGCGGCGGCGAGCATGGCAACGCGCTGCTGTCGCGCTGGCCACTCGGTGACATCGGGCACCACGACGTGTCGGACCATCGCTTCGAGCAACGCGGCCTGCTGCATGTGCCGGTGAACTGGAACGGCGTGATGGTGCATGCGATCGTCGCTCACCTCGGACTGATGCATTCGAGCCGGGTGCGACAGGTCGAGCGCATCGCATCGATGATCGCCGCCGAAGTGCCGCGCAACGAGCGCCTCGTGCTCGCCGGCGACTTCAACGATTGGGGCGAGCGGCTCGATGCGCCGATGCACGAGATCGGTCTGACGCGGGCGGTGCTCAACGGCACGAGCGCGCCGCTGCGCACTTTCCCGTCGCTGGTGCCGGTGTTCTCGCTCGACCGCATTTACACGCGCGGCTTGCGCTGCACTTCTGCGTTCGTGCCGCGCGGCTACACCTGGGCCCGTATGTCAGACCATCTGCCTTACGTGGCCGAGCTGGAGCTCGATTGACCGTATGCCGCAGTCGACACGCACCTTGGTCCCGCCCGCACCGGTCGACGAGCGCGCACTGCCCGAGCAGTTCTGGCACCTGTTGCCGCGCGCGGTATTCAGCGGCGGCAATCAGCTGCGCTTGCTGCGCGGCGGCGAGGCGCTGTTCCCGGCAATGCTCGATGCGATTCGCGAGGCGCGGCATGAGATCTGGCTCGCCAGCTACATCTTCAACGACGACCCCACGGCCTTGGCTATCGCGCGCGCGCTCGGCGATGCGGCGCGGCGCGGCGTGCAAGTGAAGGTCGTGCTCGACGGCTTCGGCTGCAACGCGACCTTGCCGGTGCTGCAGCAGATGCTTTGCGAATCAGGCGTGTTCGTCGCAGTGTTTCGCCCGCTGCATCGCTGGTGGAACTGGCTGCAGCCGGGTCAGCTGCGGCGGCTGCACCAGAAGATGTGCGTCGTCGACGGCGACGTGGCATTCGTCGGCGGCATCAACCTCATCGACGACCGCTACGACCTCACGCACGGCTGGGGCGACACACCTCGTCTGGACTTTGCGGTCGAATTGCGCGGCCCCACCGTCGGGCCGGTCGAGCAGGCGACGCGTGCGCTGTGGATGCGCGCCCAGCTCGGGCGTGATCTGCGCGAAGAAGTCGCGGCGCTCGCGCGTAGCGCCGAGCCACTGGCGCGCGTGCGGCGATTGCTCCGCCGCTTGCGCATGCCGCGCGGCAGCGGGCTGCAAGCGAGCGCCGGGCCGCTGCCGCCGATGCTCGCCGCGTTCGTGCTGCGCGACAACTTGCGCCAGCGTCGCACCATCGAGCGCAGCTACATCGATGCGATCCGCAGCGCGGAACGACGCGTCTATCTCGCGTCGCCGTACTTCTATCCCGGCAGCGCTTTTCGGCGTGCATTGCGCCGCGCGGCGCGGCGCGGCGTGAAGGTGCATCTGCTGCTGCAAGGCAAAATTGATTACCGCTTCGCGGCGCTCGCCGCGCGCGTGATGTACGACGAATTGCTCGCCAGCGGCGTGCGGATCTTCGAATACACGCCGGCCTTTCTGCATGCGAAGGTGGCGGTGATCGATGACGATTGGGCGACGGTGGGCAGCTCCAACATCGACCCGCTGTCGCTGCTGATGAATCTCGAGGCCAACGTGATCGTCAGCGACGCGCGCTTCAGTGCCGAGCTCGCGCAGCAGTTCGACGAGGCCTTCGCCCAGTCGATCGAAATCGATCGCGGCCTCAAGGCGCCACGCAGCCTCGCCGGCGTACTGCGCCGTGGACTGGTCGCATGGTGCGCCTACGTCTACCTGCGGATCGCGGGGACCACGGGGCGCTACTGAGTATTCCTGTTTTCCTCCCTCTCCCGCTGGGAGAGGGCGCGGCGCCAGTCAGCTCGACTCGCGCCGCCACCAACCGGTCAGTTCGTCTTCTTGATGACAGTGCCGAGCGACAATGTCTTGACGTGATACTTGCCCTGATAGTCGGGCACGGTGAACAGCGCGTTGCGCGCCATGATCACGCCCATCGATGGTTCCTGGTCGATGAAGATGATGTCGCCGGCTTTCGCGTCGATGGCGACTTCGGCCAGGTTCTCGGCCTTCGACAGCAGCTTGTAAGTGCCCGGCTTCACTTCGAAATAGATGTACTGGCTGCCGCGCGTGTAGCCCATCTCGGCTTCAGGCTTCTCTTCGTTGATGAACACGTTGAAGCGAATCAGCGTGCCGAGCGGCGATGGGCGAACCACGTACACCATGGCCTTGCCGTCCGAGGGCAGCGCCGGCAGCTTGTAGCCTGCGGTTTCCGCCTTCATGACTTCGGGCGACGGGACGCTCGCGCATCCGACAAAGAAAAGTGAAACAGACAACGCGCAGGCAATGCCGAGCGCACGGAAGAACCGGTGAGTAGAGGTCATGGATTTGAGTTTGGAATCGACATCACTGTGCGGGAACCCCCTTCCTGCCGGGTGATGTCGGTACCGGCCCCCGGGGTTGTGCGGCATGCCGCGCGACGGCGATTCTGGCAGACCAGTAAGTGCGCTCCGTTGGCGTGACGAGACAGTGCTCACGCTTTGTACGAGGAACGACGCAACCACGAGCGCGCACCCGTGCGCTTGTTCAAAAAGGAGCGGGCACGCAGCCCGCTCAAAGCTCTCTCTCGCTCTCAAAAGCTGTCAAGCATGTCGAGTCGAAGCCCGACCCTGACGGGGTGAGCGGTGCCGCAGCGGACCTTCGAATGCGACGGGCCGCTGCGGCGCGACGATGCCGGTCTACCCGGCGTCGTGCTCGGATCAGAAGCTGTGGAAGACGCCCAGCGCGTAGCCGCTCTTGTTCGTGCCCACCGGCGCCTTGTTGTCGTTGGCGACGACCGCGAACACATTGGTGCGCTTGGACAGGAAGTACTTGTAGCCGAGCGAGAAGAGCTGCTCGACGCGCACGCTGTTTTGGTCTTGCACGTCATACGACCCGATGATCTGGCCCGCGCCCACGGGTACGCTGAAGCCGACGATCACGTTCTTGCGGCTCACGTCGGCTGCATCACGACCGGTCCCGTAGCCGGCGTAGAGCTTGGCGACGCTGAAGTCGTAGGTTGCTGCCAACGAGGTCCACTTCTCTTTGCTGCTGCCGTCGTTGTGCGCCTCGTAGCCGACGCCGACGTAGACCGGGCCGCCGCTGTAGCTCACGCCGAAATTGATCGGATGCTTCGGATAGACCTCGAGCCCGTACTGCGCGCCGAAGCTGAACCCGCCGATCGAGTTCTCGTAGCTGACCGAGTTGTTGACCCAAAACGCGCCCAGGCAACCGCCCCGGAAGGCCGGGCCGCAACCCACCGTGGGGTAGCTGCCTTCGCCCAGCGTGCCCATGCCGAACGGGTCGGATGCGTACTGCGACTTCAGGAAGGCCTGCGACCACCAGCGGCCGAGCTTCACCGAGCCCGCCTTGTCGTGGCTCAGGCCGACCCACGAGCCGCCTTTCCAGAACGTGGCCCCCCCGCCGACCGTGCCGTCGTCCGGGTTGAGCCGGTGCTCGAGATAGAACGAGGCCTTCAAGCCGCCGCCGAGGTCCTCGTCGCCCTTGAAGCCCAGGCGGCTGCCGCCCATGTCGAACAACTTCGTGCCCGGCGCATTCTGCGTCTGGCGGCCGACTTGGGCCTCGATGAAGCCAAACACCGTCACCGAGGATTGGGCAGACGCAACGCCGCCCACGGCGGCCAACACAGCCCCGACCAGATAGCTCTTCTTCATGATTGGATGTCTCCGGAATGATTGATTTAGACGCAGATCACCGGCGAGGCCGGTGCCCATTCGGCAAATAAAATAGCGGCCTGCAGCCGCGATTGAATATTAAATCAATCTGCAAACATCAATCAAGCCTAATTTGCATCAAAGCAACGGAGCGCACTTTGGACGGGCCGATTACGGCGGTTACATGGGTCTTTTCCATCGATCGGCCGTCCAGATCACGCCGCTCACGAGGTAGAAGGCGATTTCGCGAACACTCGGCCGGCGGCGGCGATTACATCGGTTTCATCGGCCAATTCGTCGTCCTGCGCACGAGCCGGCTTGCCGACACTGCTGCGAAGTGGCGCATCACGGGGCACGCGGCGACAGGGGTCGACAGCGGCTGACCAATGAACGGCCATCCTCTCTAGGAGCAAACATGGCCCTTCTCACGATGCCTGGCAAAGCCAGCGTGGCGCGCAAGATCACCCTGATTGGTGGCGCCTTCTTATTCGCGGTCATCGCGAGCATCAGCGCCGTCATGACGGTGATGCTGAGCAAGCGGGCGCAGGAGCGAACCGTGTCCTGGGCGGACGCCAAGGTAGAGACCGTCGCGCAGACGCTCGACGCGTATGACCAGACCGCCAAGATGCTGGTCGAGCGCTTCTTCAAGGTGTTCGGCGACCAATTCGGACGTGCGTTCGCGCTCGACGAAGCCAACGGCAAGCTGATGCAACTGGGCATTTCGCTGGTCGAATACCACAACCCCTGCGACAAGTTCACCGACTTCACCGGCGGAGCCGCTGCCGTGTTGATGAAGAAGGGGCCGGACTTCGTGGTGATCAGCACCTCGCTGAAGGACGCCAAGGGCGAGCGCGCGATGAGCATGGCGGTCAAGCCGGGCCACCCCGCCTACGCGGCCCTGAGCCACGGACAGGCCTATCTGGGTCGCGATGTGCTGTTCGGCAAGCCGTTCATCACCCGGTTTGAGCCTGCGCGGGACTTGCAGGGCCAAGTCGTCGGCGCCTTGTTCGTCGCGTTCGACCTCAGCGACTTCGACCGATCGTTGGACAAGCTCGTCACGCAAACGCGCTTCTTCGATTCGGGCGGCGTCTATGTGCTCGATCCGCGTGGCGACTCCGATCAGGCCGTCGTGCTGCTTCCCGCGACACTGCGCGGACGCAAGCTGAGCGAGATCGCCGGCGCAGGGCGCAGCGTGCTGACGGCGGTGCGACAAGCAGGCGCGCCGGGAACCGAGGTCCACGACTTCGCGCCGGTGCTCCGACCCGGCGCGCATGACCGGTTCGCCGTGGCGCGCAGCAGTGAAGCCACCGGCAATGTGGTGGTGGCCGAGCTGTCGCAGGGGGAAGCCATGCGCTCGCAATGGCTCACGCTGGCCCCGTTCCTGTTGCTGTTCGCGCTGGCCACCGTGGCGCTGTGTGCGGGCCTGTACCTGCTGATCCGGCGCTGGGTCGGACGCCCATTGCGAACACTCACTCACGCGCTTGAGTGCGTCTCCGCTGGCGATCTCTCGCAGCCGGTGACGAGTCATCAGCGCGACGAGATCGGCGACATGATGCGCGGCGTCGAGACGATGCGCCTGCGCTTCGTGGAGATGCTGGGTTCGGTTCGGCAGGCGGCTGAAGCGATCTCGCTGGCGTCACACGAGATCGCCAGCGGCAACCACGACTTGAGCCAGCGCACCGAGGAGGCCGCGGCCAACCTGCAGCAAACGGCGTCGTCGATGCAGCGGGTCTACGACAGCGTCCAGCAAGCTGCCGACGCGGCGCGCCAAGCCGACACCTTGGCCGGAACCGCCACGCAAGCGGCCGAACGCGGCGGCGAGGCGGTCGCCGATGTGGTCGGGCGGATGGGCAGCATCTCGTCGACCAGTCAGCGGATCGCGGACATCACCGGCGTCATCGATGCCATCGCTTTCCAGACCAATATTCTCGCGTTGAATGCGGCGGTCGAGGCGGCTCGTGCCGGCGCCTCGGGTCGCGGCTTCGCGGTGGTCGCCGAGGAAGTGCGCAGCCTCGCGCATCGCACGTCGGAAGCGGCGAAGGAAATCAAGGGGCTGATCGCGTCGAGCGTCGAGGAAGTCGCCAGCGGCTCGACGCTTGCCGACGCGGCCAGCACGCGCATGCACGAAATCGTCGCCAGCGTGCGCCGCGTGACCGACATCATGGCCACCATCACCGCTTCGTCGGCACAACAGTCGGGGCAGCTGGGGCACATCAACACGTCGGTCGCGACGCTCGATCGGATGACGCAATCCAATTCGGCGCTTGTCGAGCAATCGGCTGCTGCGGCGGCGAGCCTCAATGAGCAAGCGGGCTTACTGGTACAAGCCGTGAGTTTGTTCCGGTTGGAGTCGACCGCCGCCCCGGGTCCGGACTTTCCCTGATCGATGTATTGATGGATTTAGTTTATCGTATCCATCAATTCATTCGCATGAGATGCGCAGCCAGGAGTAAACATGAACGCGACACGGGACCCAGAAGCAAACGCCTTCCTCCGCCTGGTCGAATTCAAGTGGCTCATGGCGGGTGTTGGCTGGTGGGTTGATCTGACGCGCTTGCAGCGCGATATCGCCTACAGCGAGGAGTGCCTGCAGCGCGCGCTGGGAAGCGGCTCCAGGTTGCTGCGCGAACACAGCGTTGACTTACTGGGCCTGCGGCTGCGCTCGGACGCTGCCGTGTCGGCGTGAGCCCGCGCAGGATTGTCACGGATCGGGGAGTCATGAAGCGCATCCCGTCGAGGATGTGCCGGCCGGTGGACTGATGCGAAGCTTCGTTTGAAGTGGAGCAACGGAAGGGCTGTGCATGTGTATCAAGGTCGAGCAAGACGAACGGCAGAAAGCACAGATGCTGCCGCGTATGCGCAACGAGGTCCCTGCGCCATCAACCGCCCTGGCGGCGATCGTCGACATGAGCTTGGCCTCGGTGCAAGCCGGCGCTGCGCTGCTGTGGCCGGCCTCGGGCGAGGTGTCGATCGCGCGGGGTCCGCAACTCGAGCTTGCGACCCGGTTGCTGCAACGCGTGAGTCAGCACGGGATTCCAGAAGTCGACTTCAGCGATCCGGCATCCCGACAGCTGCGAGCGAGCGCCGGTGTCGATTTGTGTCCGACAGTGGCCGCACTGGCCGCGCAACTCGAATTGCAAAGCCTGGTGATGCTGGGGCTGCGCGACGGGACGGAATTGTGGGCATGGCTTGCATGGATCGATCTGCCGCCGCAGATGCTGCAGGCGGACGCTCGCTCCGCGATGTGTTTGACCGCACAGACCTTGAACGAGCACCGGCGCGTGCAGGTCCGTGCCGAGCGCGCGATCGCGCACGCGCAGCGGCTCGAAGATGTGGCGTACGCCTGCGGCGACTGGATGTGGGAAACCGACGAACGGCACCGCTACACCTGGGTGCTGCGAGACTCGACCCGCGAAAGCGCAGATCCACAGGATCCCCGAGTGGGGCAAATCATTCCCGACGCGCCAACGGTGGACTGGCTCGGGCGGGCGCCCACATCGCCGCTGACGCTGCACGGTGCGCTCGATCGAGCGGAGCCGCTGGTGCGCCTGGTGGTTCAAGAGATGCACGAGGCGGGCGTGCGCTACGTGTCGCGCAGCGCCGTTCCGCTGCTCGACGCGAAAGGGGCTTTCCGTGGCTACCGCGGCTCCATGCGCGACGTGACACAGAGCGTCGAGGCCAAGGCGCAGATGTGGCTGCGTGACGAGAGGTTGCGCAGGGCGGCGTTGGCGCTGCCGGGTGCCGTCGTTCATGCCAGCGGCGCGACCTGGATGAATGCGCGACTGGACGACCACAGCGGCCGCTTGACGGAATTGCTGGCGCTGGAGCCTGGCCAGACGATGCACTCGTTGCGCCGAGTGATGCGGCAATTGCCCCGCGTTGAGCGCCGGGCGTTGTTGCGCGCATGTGCCGACTGCGAGTGCCATGGACGCGTCATGCACCGACGACTGCGGACGAACTGCGACGCCCCTGCCGCGCGCTGGATCGATGTCCACGCCACGTCGGAACACGATGCCGCGGGCCGGGCTTCTTGGAGCGTCTTCGTGACGGACGTCACTGCGCATGTGTCGTCCCTACGGCAGATCGAGCAACTGCAATGCGCCAAGGACAAGGCCGAAGCGTCGTGCCGCGACAAGTCGGCCCT
>VBCQ01000210.1 GCA_005882155.1 Betaproteobacteria bacterium | reverse complement strand
AAGTGACCACCCTTCAGGAGCCGAGATGACCCCAATGCGTCGATTCGTCACCCCCTTGGTCGGCGCAGCGGCGCTGCTCGTCGGCGCGCCGAGCGTCGCGCAGGACACGCCGGTGGCGATCGCGATCTCCGGCTGGACCGGCTTTGCACCGCTGACGCTGGCCAAGGAAGCGGGCCTGTTCAAGGCCCACGGGCTGGACGTGTCGATCAAGAAAATCCCGCAGAAAGACCGCCACCTCGCGATCGCATCTGGTGACGTGACGCCAACGGCGTCGCGACGACGCAGATCTTCCAGCTCGACAAGAGCTTCGGCGCCGACGGCATGGTGGTGCGCAACGGCATCGCGAAGATCAGCGACTTGAAGGGCAAGACGGTCGCGGCGTCGGCGCCCGGCACCGCGCCCTACTTCGGTCTCGCCTGGATGCTGAAGAAGAACGGCCTGTCGGTGAAGGACGTCAAGGTCGTCACGCTCGAGCCGCAAGCCGCCGCCAACGCGTTCGTCGCCGGCAGCGCCGAGCTCGACGCGGCGATGACCTACGAGCCGTACCTGTCGACGGTGCGCGCCAAGCCCGAAGCCGGCAAGATCATCGCAACGACACTCGACTACCCGATGGTGATGGACACCTTCGGCTGCACGCCGAAGTTCCTGAAGGACCACCCGAAGGTCGCGAAGGCGCTCGCCGACAGCTACTTCGACGCGGTCGAGATGATCAAGCGCGAGCCGAAGAAGTCGTTCGAGATCATGGGCGCGGACGTGAAGCAAAGCGGCGAGGCATTCGAGAAGTCGCAGGCCTATCTGCGCTGGCAGGACCGCGCGTCGAACCAGAAGTTCTTCGCCACCGACTTCCAGTCCTTCAACAAGGAAGCGGCCGAGCTGCTGCTCGAGATCGGCATCATCAAGCAGATCCCCGACCTGAAGAGCCTGGCCGACACGCAGTTCATTAAGTGACCGGCCGAACTTGAAGCCGCTGCGCCCGGTCGCCGCCGGCCCCCGACTGGGGCTCGGCGTGCTGTTCTTCATTCTCTTCTTCGCGCTTTGGGCGGCCGCGACGCTGGGCGGCTTCGTCTCCAAGACCTTTCTCGCCGACCCGCTGACAATGCTGCGCTCGGGCTGGACGCTGCTCGCCGAGCAGGGCTTCGCGAAGGACATCGCGATGACGGTGTGGCGGGTCGTCGGCGGCTTCGTGCTCGCCGCCTTGCTCGCCGTTCCGCTCGGTGTCGCGATGGGCGCGTACAAGCCGGTCGAGGCCTTCTTCGAGCCCTTCGTGTCGTTCGCCCGCTACCTGCCGGCGTCGGCCTTCATACCGCTGTTGATCCTCTGGGCGGGGATCGGCGAAGCACAGAAGCTCGCGCTGATCTTTATCGGTGCGTTCTTCCAGCTCGTACTGATGATCGCGATCAGCGTCGGCAACACCCGGCGCGATTTGGTCGAGGCGGCCTACACCTTGGGCGCCAGCGACTGGGGCATCGTCAAGCGGGTGCTGGTCCCCGCTGCCGCGCCGGACATCGCCGAGACGCTTCGTCTGGTTCTTGGCTGGGCTTGGACTTATGTGATCGTCGCCGAGCTGATCGGCGCGTCGAACGGCATCGGCCACATGATCACCGACAGCCAGGCGCTGCTCGCGACCGACCAGATCATCTTCGGCATCCTCACGATCGGCGTCATCGGCCTGGTGTCGGACTTCGCATTCAAGCGGCTCAACCGCGCGCTGTTTCGTTGGGCGGCGTTGTGAGCCAGCTCGCGATCCGTGGCGTTGCACGCACCTTCGACGCTGTCCATCGCGGCACGCCGACCATCGCGTTGCAGCCGACGACGCTCGAGGTCGCAACGAACGACTTCATCACGATCCTCGGTCCGTCGGGCTGCGGCAAGTCGACCTTGTTGCGCATCGTCGCGGGCCTCGACACGCCGACCGCCGGCGACGTGCTGCTCGATGGCCAGACGGTCAGTGCTCCCGGCGCCGACCGCGGCATGGTGTTCCAGAGCTACACCTTGTTCCCCTGGCTGACGGTGCGCGAGAACATTGGCTTCGGCCTGCGCGAAAAGCGCCTGCCCGCCGCGCAGCAGGCCGAGACCGTGCGCCGCTTCATCGCCGAGGTCGGTTTGAACGGATTCGAGTCGCACTACCCGAAGCAGCTTTCCGGCGGGATGCAGCAACGCGTCGCGCTGGCACGCGCGCTCGCCAACGACCCGAAGATCCTGCTGCTCGACGAGCCCTTCGGCGCGCTCGACAACCAGACTCGCGCGCTGATGCAGGAGCTGCTGTTGTCGATCTGGGAGCTGCACAAGAAGACGGTGCTGTTCGTCACTCACGATGTCGACGAGGCGATCTTCATCGCCAACCGCTGCGTGGTGTTCAGCGCCCGCCCCGGCCGCATCAAGACCGAGCTCGCGATCGACCTGCCCTACCCGCGCCACTACACGCTGAAGACGACGCCACGATTCTCCGAGCTGAAGGCACGGGTCACCGAAGACATTCGCGCGGAGACCTTGAAGACGGCGCAGATGGAACACTGAAGCCGGCCGTTGGCCGGCTTCGCTCCTGCAGACAGCTCCCCCGAGCCCCTTCTCGGAGGGGGCTCGGGGGAGCGGTGCGATAAGTCATGCCGGCCGAAGGTCGGCTTACACGCTCGCCGTGCTCCCCGTGTTAAAGGCCTTTGAACACTCACGTTAAGGATGCTGAACTGGCGCCGCCAGGGTGGCATCTACAGTGCGTCCGTTGCTGATGTCGCCCCGTATGTCCGAGCAACAGCAACCTCGTTCCGACATGAGCACTCCCTCGATTCCGCGCTACACGACGACCGCCATCGCATTGCACTGGCTGCTCGCCGTCGGCATCGTCGCCACGTTCATCGTCGGCCTCTACATGGTCGGCTTGCCGCTGTCGCCGCTGAGCCTGAAGCTGTACAACTGGCATAAGTGGGCGGGGATCGTGATCCTCGCGTTGTCGGCGTGGCGCTTGCTGTGGCGAGCGACGCACCGACCGCCCGACCACGTGCCGATGACGCGCTGGCAGCGCCTCGCCGCGCGCACGACGCACAACCTGCTGTACCTCTTGTTCTTCGCCGTGCCGTTGTCCGGCTGGGCCTACAGCTCGGCGGCGGGGTTTCCGATCGTCGTGTTCGGCGTGCTGCCG
>VBCQ01000213.1 GCA_005882155.1 Betaproteobacteria bacterium | reverse complement strand
ACTCGAGCTCGGCGAGCGACATGAACGGAACACTCGCCGCTGCTTCGGACAGCATCTGCGCCACCGTCTTGCCGCCGCTCATGTTGGTTCGAAGCGCTTCGGTGATGTGCGTGGGCATCGTGAGGTTCAGGCCGCGCATCATCTCGACGAAGGCCGCGCGGTTCTGCTTCACGAGGCGCGGGTTGTCAGCGATCTCTTGCGCGATCGTCGAGTGGCTGCGGCCTTTGTAGTCGTGCGCCGGATAGACCTTCAGCGCAGGGTCGAGCCGCAGCACGTGGTTGAACAGGCTGTCGTAGAGCGCTTCGGGGTCGCCGGTGGGCAGGTCGGTGCGGCCGGTGGCGCCGATCAGCAAGGTATCGCCGCTGAATACGCGGTCTTCGGCGACGAGGCACATCGAGTCGCTGGTGTGGCCGGGCGTGTGCAGCACCTGCAGACGCAGCTTGCCGACGACGATCATCTCGCCGTCGTCGACCCGCATGTCGACGCGCGGCGCGGGGCTCGCGCGGTGCATCACCGTCGGCACGTCGAGCTGGCGCGCGAGCTCTCGCGTGGCGGAGAAATGGTCGGCGTGGGTGTGGGTGTCGATGACGAAGCGGATCCGCATGCCGTCGCGCGACGCGAGCGCGACGTAGCGATCGATCTGGCTCACTTCGGGATCGATGACGGCCGCAGCGCAAGTGTCGCCGCATCCGATCAGGTAGGACTGGCAGCCACCGGTAGCGATCTGCTCGAAAATCATGGCGACCTCCGAAGCGAATTATGTGCTCTCAGTCGCGCGGCCGGAAGCTGATGATCATCGTCGACGGCACGCGGCCGTCGATGTCGCGCGGTAGGACCTCGGTGCGGTCGATCGCGCGCTGCACCGCCTCGTCCCACTCCTTCATGCCGCTGCCGCCCTTCAGCAGCTTGCGACCGAGGATGCGGCCGTCGGGCGCGAGGCTCACCTCGACCTCGGCGACGGGATTGCCGGTGATCGTCTCGGTGAACACGATGTTCGGCTTGATGCGCGCCTTGATGCGGCCCGCATAGCCCGCCGACGGACCCGCGTCTTTCGGCGCTTCGCCTTGCGAGGTCCGGTCTCCGGCACCTGCCTGCTTCAAGATTCGCTTGACCTCGGCGTCGTGCAGCGCCGCGAGCCGCGCGTCCTCGAGCTGCTTCTTGCGCTGCTCGTCGAGATCGTGCTGGCGCTTCTTCGCGAGCTCTTCGGCCTGTTCTTTCTTCTTGCGCTCCTGCTCGACGCGCTTGGCGCGCTCGATCGCAATCTGCGCATCGGGCGTGGCCTCGGGCTTCGGAACCGGCGTCGGTCGCGGCGGTGGCGGCGTCGGTGTCGGCTCGGGCTCGACGACGCGCGGCGCGGCGATCTGCGGCACGGCAGCCCACAGTTCGGCGGAGACGCCCTCGGGCTCGCTCGCATGCCAGTGCACGCCGAACGCCAGTGCGATGACGAGCGCGATGTGCACGACGATGGCCAGCAGCAGGCCGGGGCCGGTGCCGCCGGGCGGTCGCGGCATGAAGGCATCGCGCTGCAAGGCGAGCGTGTTCATCGCGCGCTCAAGGGGTTCCCGATTTCACCGCCAGCCCGACGCGCTGCACGCCGGCGCGCTGCAAGGTGTCCATCACGCGGACGACGGCTTCGTACTTGACTGCGCGGTCGGCCGAGATGACGACCGGCGTGTCGGCGTTGCCGCCTTGCGCATCGCGCACGCGCGCGGCGACGCTGCGCAGCGGCACGCTCTGCGCATCCTTGCCGTCGACGCGAATGCGCAGCGCCTCGTCGCTGCCGACGACGAGCTCGATCACATGCTCGGGCTTTCGCTTGGCTTGGCCGACGCTCGGCAAGTCGACGAGGCCGGTCGTGATCAGCGGCGCGGTGACCATGAAGATGACGAGCAGCACCAGCATCACATCGATGAACGGCACCATGTTGATCTCGTTGATGGTGCGGCGGTGGCGCGATCCGGCGCGGTGGCTGACCGAGGGCATGGCGTGGCTCTCTATCGCACGGGGGCGGCGGCGGGTGCTGCGGCCGGCGCGGGGCTGTGGCCGGCGTTGCGATGCAGGATGTTGGAGAACTCTTCGATGTAGCTCTCGAGCTGGATCGCGATGCGGTCGATGTCGCGGGCGAAGCGGTTGTACGCGATGACCGCCGGGATCGCAGCGAAGAGGCCGATGGCGGTGGCGACGAGCGCCTCGGCGATGCCCGGCGCGACGGTCGCGAGCGTGACCTGCTGGAGGTTCGACAGCCCGATGAACGCATGCATGATGCCCCACACGGTGCCGAACAGGCCGACGTAAGGCGACACCGAGCCGACCGACGCGAGGAACGACAGGTTCGATTCGATCGTGTCCATCTCGCGCTGGAAGCTCGCGCGCATCGCCCGGCGCGCGCCTTCGAGCAGCGCGTCGGCTTCAGCGAGGCGGCGCTCGCGCAGCTTGAGGAATTCGCGCATCCCCGAGGCGAAGATGCGCTCCATCGGTGCCGCGGTGTCGGTTCGCTTGGCAGCGTCGTTGTAGAGCTCGGTCAAGTTCTTGCCGGCCCAGAACTCGCGCTCGAAATCGTCGTTCTCGGTGCGCACGCGGCGCAGCCCGAACAGCTTCGCGAAGATGACGGTCCAGCTCGCGAGCGAGGTGAGCAGCAGGCCGGCGATGACCAGCTGCACGACGAAGCTCGCGTGCAGCACGAGGGTGAAGATCGAGAGGTCCTGGTTCATCGGGTCGCTTGAATGAGTTCGTCGGGAATTCGGCGGGGCTTGAAGCTGGCGGCGTCGACGCAGCCGATGCGGATGTCGCCATGCGCCAGCAGCTCGTCGCCGCGCCAGGCGCGCTGGTTGATCGTCATCGATGCGCGGCCGGCGTTCGTCACTTGCACCGTGACCTGCAGCAGATCGTCGAGCCGCGCCGGGCTCAAGAAGCGAACCGAAGTATCAGCCACGACGAAGATCGCGCCGGTATCGCTTCGCAACCGCTCCTGCGCGAAGCCGAGCGAGCGCAGCCACTCGGTGCGCGCTCGCTCGAAGAACTTCAGGTAGTTGGCGAAGAACACCACGCCGCCGGCGTCGGTGTCTTCCCAGTAGACGCGCAGAGGAAAGCGAAAGTCGGGTGATGTCATCGGCAGGGCGTGCGCCGCGGGCGCAGCGCACGGAGCCGAATTATGGCTGCAGCCGCTTGTACACCGGTCCCCACAGCGGGTGGCCGGATTCAGACTTGCTCAACGCGAATGCGGGGTCGGCCTGGCGGGCAGCGCGAAACGCGGCCTCGCATTCGCTCACGCGGCTGCTGGTGCAGTAGATGAACGCGAGGTGCTTGTGCGCGGCAGCGCGGTCCTTCTGCGACGCGAGGCCGGTCTGCAATGCGCTTGCGAACAGCTTCTCGGCTTCGGGGTATTGCGCATCGTCGTAGGCGCGGATGCCGGCGAGCAGCGCCTTCTCGGCCGGGCGCGCCGCCACGTCCATCAGCCCGGTGGGCGCGGGCGGCGGCTGAACGCAGGCGGTGGCGAGGAGGGCGACGAAGGCGAAGGCAACGAGTCGAAGGCGTCTCATGATCCGAACTTGTGCTTGAGCGTGACCGGCTGGCCCGGCGCGATTTGAACGCTCGCACTGTACGGCGGAAAGTCTTCGTTGCGGATGGTGATCTGGTGCTTGCCCTGGGGCAGCATGATTTCGGTGAGCGGCGGCACGGTGCCCACTGCAGCGCCATCGACTTCGACCTGGCCCCAGGGGCTGACGGCCAGACGAACGACACCGGCAGGTACCGGCGTGGCGGCGGCGCGGGCCTCGCGTTCGCGCGTCTCGCGGGTTCGCTTGTCGCGCGTCGACTCCTTTGCCGGTTTGGTCGCGGCGACTGCCGGTGCGGCAGCGGAGGAGGCCGCAGCTTGATGGGTCGCGGGTGGCTCGCTCGGCAGTGCAACGGCGACCGTTGCGGCCGGAACCGGCACTGCAGAGGCAGCCACCGGCACGACCTTGCCTGGCGCCGCAACGCTCGGCGTAGCGATCGTTGCCGTGGTTGCATCCGGGCGCGACAGCGTGACCCACGCGAGCGCGGCGGCCAGCATCACCGATACCGCGGCGGCAGCGCCCCACAGCAATGGTCGACGATCGCCTGCCGCGCCGGCGGCGTTATCGCTCGCGTCGCCTTGCTCCTCGAGCCAGTGACGCAACTCGCGCGACAGCGCGCGCGCCGAGCGGAAGCGGTGCTCGGGGTCCTTTTCCATCGCGCGGGCAGCGATGTCGGACAAGCCTTTCGACACTGCCGCATTGACGGTGTGCGCGAGCGGCGGCACATGCTCGACCACCGCGGTCGTGATCTCCGACAGCGCGCTGCCGCGAAACGGCCGCTGATCGGTGAGGAGCTCGTAGAGCACGACGCCGAGCGAGAACACGTCGGTGCGCCGATCGACGGTCTGCTGGCGGACTTGCTCGGGCGACATGTAGTACGGCGAGCCGCCGGCAATGTCGTCGCCGGCTTGCGCGTCGTGCTGATGGGCGACGCGCGCGATGCCGAAGTCGAGCACGCGCGGCTGGGTGCGGCCGACCATGAAGATGTTCGCCGGCTTGATGTCGCGGTGCACGACACCCTTGCTGTGCGCGTAGGCAAGCGCGTCGGCGACGCGGCGCACGATCAGCGCGGCCTGCATCGGCGTCGGCTTCCAGCCTTCCTGACGCAGCTGGCGCAGGTCGCGGCCCTTCAGCAGCTCCATCGCGATGTAGGCGTTGTCGTCGCTGACGCCGGCGTCGAACACCGTCACGATGTGCGGGTGGCTCAAGCCGGCAGCGGCGCGCGCCTCGTTGAGGAAGAGCGCGTTGAACGCGGGGCGCTGCTCGGCCGAGATCTCGAGATTCAGCGTCTTGATCGCGATCAGCCGCGACAGCAGCGGGTCGTGCGCGGCGTACACCGCGCCGAGCCCGCCTTCGCCGATGCGGTACTTCAGCGCATAGCGGCCGATGTGGCCGATCGTCGTCAGCGGGTCGCCGGGCTTGCCGATGCCGCTGGTTTCGAACGCTGCGGCCGGTGCGCTCGGCAAGCCGACGTCGGAGTCGCCCCACAACGCGATGTCGGGCACGCTCGGCGGCGGCGCGGGGTCGCTGTCGGAAGGCGGAAGGCTCGACGGAGGCTGGCTCGGAATGCTCACGCCCGGCAGCTTAGTCGAGCCGATCGCGCGCAAGTTCAGGAAAAGCGCGGCTTCCCGCCCTTAGTAACAGCTACTCACCAATGACCCGCGACTCGGGGGTGAGGGTTGTGGTGTTTACGACAGTGCAGTCAACGCCGAGCGCAGCCGCTCGATCGCTTCCTGCAAGTGCGCCATCGAGCTCGCATACGACAAGCGCATGAAGCGCTCGCTGCGATGCGCGCCGAAGTCGCGGCCCGGGGTGATCGCGACATGGGCGCGGCGCATCAGTTCGAAGCAAAAGTCCCAGCTGCTGGCGGCATGCGCCGAGCAATCGGCCCAGGCGTAGAACGCGCCGTCGGGCGAGACCGGCACCGTAAGGCCGAGCGCGTTCAGCGCCGGCACG
>VBCQ01000212.1 GCA_005882155.1 Betaproteobacteria bacterium | reverse complement strand
GCGCCGATCAACAATTGCTTCTTGCCCATGGATCCAACTCCTTTACTGCTGGCTACCGCGAATTTGCGGCGCTGTGCAAGCAACGGTCAGGATCCGCCGGCGGTTCACCGGCGGGTGTGAAGCGGCGGTAAAGCTACGTGAAGCGCTACTGCTTGGGCGTCACCGGCTGGGTGCTGCGCAGTTTCATCGCGGCGGTCAGGGTCGCAATGGCGTGATGTGTCATGGCGTTGCTCTGCCTTCGTTGCACCCGGAAGCGGGCGAGGGATGCCAGCAACGCAAGTGCCCGAGACGGTGTCGCGAGGTCAGCGTTGCAACTGCATGCACGCCAACGCGATGTCGCTCATGACTTGAGCCCCGCGAAGAAGACGATGCGCGACAAGTCACCGCTCAGCGTCACGAGGTAGAGCACGTTGCGGCTGACGAATGCGTGACCGCGAAAGGTCCTGCCGTCCTCGGTGCAGCCGGTGCGAAAGGTCGCGGTGACATCGAATACGTTGCCTGCGCCGTGCGGCGAGACGAGGCCGACGTAGCTGCAGCCCCCGCTCATCGACCCGGCCAGCGCGCCTGAGGGGTCGAGCGTGACGATCGCCGCTTGCGTGACACCGAGGTCGGCGGTCTCGCCGCCATAGCTTCCGGCGAGCGCCGACAGGCTCGCGCTCTGCTCGTAAGTCGTGCTGTAAGTGCCGGCGAAGGTCGAGGTCGCGCCGCCGGTGTGGGTGACGGTGCCGGCGATCGATGCCTGGGCCGTGAAGCTGCCGCTCGCGCTGCCCATGCTGAGCGTTCGCGACGGCAGATCGAAGTCATGGACGTTGCTCGACGCGAAGTTGCCTCCGGTCGTCGCGATGTCGAGCACGATCACGCCTTGCGCGGGCACCGGCGTCGCCGCATTCATTCCGTAGACGACGTAGCTGCGGCCGCTGTCGAGCACCAGCACTTCATCGGCCGGCGCAGCGCTGCCGTTGCGCTCGAACAGCCCGGCGGCCGAGTTGGCGGGAACGTCGCTGCTGCCGCCGCATCCTGCCAGCGCTGTCGACAACACGATCAAGATCGCCTTTGCGTTCATTCGTACCTCGCGCTCAATGCCGGCAAGCTGGGTGCCCAACCAGAGTCTTCAAATGCCAATGCGACGCGGCGCGGGTAAACCCGTTCTTTCCAGACCGCGCCGCGACTCGAACAATCAGTCTGCACGAACCCGCCTGGCGCGGTCGCCGGCGGGCACAACAGGTTCATCACCCCAGGAGACAACCATGGATGTGGCCATTCGATTGACGGTGAACGGCAAGGCGGTCGAGGCGTCGGTCGATCCGCGCATGCTGCTGGTCCAACTGATACGCGAGCGACTGCAGCTTACCGGGACTCATGTCGGCTGCGACACCGCGCAATGCGGAGCCTGCACCGTCCATTTGAACGGCAGGGCCGTGAAGGCGTGCTCGATGCTCGCGCTGCAGGCGCAAGGCGGCGAGCTGACGACGATCGAAGGCCTCGCGCCCGAGGGCGAGCTGCATCCGATGCAGGCGGCGTTCCGCGAGTGCCATGGCCTGCAATGCGGCTTCTGCACCCCGGGGATGGTGATGTCGGCGGTGCAACTGCTGAAGGACAACCCGCAGGCCAGCGAAGCGCAGATTCGCGACGGCCTCGAGGGCAACATCTGCCGCTGCACCGGCTACCAGAACATCGTTCGCTCGATCCAGTTCTGCCAGTCCGGCAAGCAAGCCAGCACCGTCTGAGGAGACCGTCATGACCGATATCTCCAACTCCCCGATTGGCCAATCGCTGAAGCGCCGCGAAGACCAGCGCTTCCTGACCGGCGCCGGCCAGTACACCGACGACGTCACGCTGCCCGGCCAGACCTATGGCGTGTTCCTGCGCTCGCCGGCGTGCTGAAGATCTTCACCGGTGCCGACCTCGCCGATGCGAAGGTCGGCGGCCTGCCGTGCGGCTGGCTGATCCACAGCAAGGACGGCACGCCGATGAAGGAGCCGCCGCACCCGGTGCTGGCGCAAGGCAAGGTGCGCCACGTCGGCGACCAGGTCGCGCTGGTCGTCGCCGAGACCTATCTGCAAGCGAAAGATGCTGCCGAATTGATCGAGGTCGACTACGACGAATTGCCCGCAGTAATCGAGCTCGCGGGTGCCGACAAGGCGAGCTCGCTGGTGCACGACGACGTGCCCGGCAACACCTGCTACGACTGGGGCCACGGCAACAAGGACGCGGTCGACGCGGCGTTCGCGAAGGCCGCGAACGTGAGCCGGCTCGACATCATCAACAACCGGCTGATCCCGAACGCGATGGAGCCGCGCGCGGCCAATGCGGTCTACACCAAGCACGACGAGAGCTACACGCTGTACGTCGCGAACCAGAACCCGCATGTCGAGCGGCTCCTGATGAGCGCATTCGTGCTCGGTCTGCCCGAGTCGAAGGTGCGCGCGCGTGATCGCACCCGATGTCGGCGGCGGCTTCGGCTCGAAGATCTTTCTCTACGCCGAGGAGACGGCGCTCGTGTGGGCGAGCAAGCGCGTCGGCCGGCCGATCAAGTGGACCGCCGAGCGCAGCGAATCGTTCCTCACCGATGCGCATGGCCGCGACCATGTGACGACGGCCGAGCTTGCGACCGACGCGCAAGGCACGTTCCTCGCGCTGCGGGTGAAGACGATCGCCAACATGGGCGCGTACCTGTCGACCTTCGCGTCGAGCGTGCCGACGATCCTCTACGCGACACTGCTCGCCGGCCAATACCGCACGCCGGCGATCTACTGCGAGGTGAAGGCGGTGTTCACCAACACCGCACCGGTCGATGCGTATCGCGGCGCCGGCCGGCCCGAGGCGACCTATGTCGTCGAGCGCATCGTCGAGCAAGCGGCGCGCGACTTGAAGATGGACCCGGCGGCGATTCGTCGCAAGAACTTCATCACCGAGTTTCCGTACGCGACACCGGTCGGCCTGACCTACGACACCGGCGACTACGCGGCGCATCTCGACCGCGCGATGGAGATGGCCGACGTGAAAGGCTTCCCGGCACGCCGCCAGGCCTCGCAGGCCAACGGCAAGCTGCGCGGCCTCGGCTATGCGTGCTACATCGAGGCCTGCGGGCTCGCGCCCTCGAACATCGCCGGTGCGCTCGGCGCGCGCGCGGGCTTGTTCGAGGCCGGCGAGGTGCGCGTGCATCCGACCGGCACGGTGACCGTGTTCACCGGCTCGCACAGCCACGGCCAGGGACACGAGACGACCTTCGCGCAGATCGTCGCGGCCAAGCTCGGCATCCCGCCGGGCAACGTCGAGATCGTGCACGGCGACACCGGCCGCGTGCCGTTCGGCATGGGGACCTACGGCAGCCGCTCGCTCGCGGTCGGCGGCACGGCGATCGTCAAGGCGGTCGACAAGATCATCGCCAAAGGCAAGAAGATCGCTGCGCATCTGCTCGAGGCGGCCGACACCGACATCGAGTTCGAGAACGGCGAGTTCAAGGTCGCCGGCACCGACAAGAAGGTGCCGTTCGGCTCGGTCGCGCTCACGGCCTACGTGCCGCACAACTACCCGCTCGACAAGCTCGAGCCGGGGCTGAACGAGAACGCGTTCTACGACCCGACGAACTTCACCTATCCGGCCGGCAGCTACGTCTGCGAGGTCGAGGTCGACCCGCAGACCGGCCGCTCGAAGATCGAGAGCTTCGTGGCGGTCGACGACTTCGGCAACATCGTCAATCCGATGATCGTCGAAGGCCAGGTGCAGGGCGGCATCGCGCAAGGCCTCGGCCAGGCGATGCTCGAAGGCTGCACCTACGATCCGCAGTCGGGCCAACTGCTGACCGGCTCGTACATGGACTATGCGATGCCGCGCGCGACCGACTTGCCGAACTTCAACATCAGCAACGTCGTCACGCCGTGCACGCACAATCCGCTCGGCGTGAAGGGCTGCGGCGAAGCCGGCGCGATCGGCTCGCCGGCCGCGTACATGAACGCGCTGACCGATGCGCTCGGCGTCAAGGACGTTCCGATGCCGGCGACGGCAGAGCGCGTCTGGCGCGCCGCTCGTCACACGTCCTGAACAAGACCAGAAGGAGCACCACATGTATTCGTTCGAGTACCAACGACCGACCAGCCGCGCCGACGCCACCGCAGCGGCCAAGGGCGACGCGCGTTATCTGGCCGGCGGGCAAAGCCTCGTGCAGGCGATGAAGCTGCGCCTGTCGTCCTCCGAGCGCCTCATCGACCTCGGCGCAATCGCCGACCTGAAGGGCATCAAGGTCGACAACGCCGGCGTGACGATCGGCGCGATGACGACGCATGCAGCGGTCGCGTTGTCGGCCGACGTGCGGCGCGCGATCCCCGCATTGGCCGAGTTGGCCGAAGGCATCGCCGACCCGATGGTGCGCAACATGGGCACCCTCGGCGGGTCGATCGCCAACGCCGACCCCGCGGCCGACTATCCGGCGGCGCTGCTCGGCTTGGGCGCCACCGTGCAGACCGACCGGCGCAGCATCGCCGCCGATTCGTTCTTCACTGGACTGTACGAAACGGCGCTGCAGCCGGGCGAGCTGATCACCGCGGTGAGCTTCCCGCTCGTTCAGCGCGCGGCCTACATCAAGTTCAAGCAACCGGCCTCGCGCTTCGCCCTCGTCGGCGTGTTCGTGAGCCAGGGTGCGGGCGGCGTGCGTGTCGCGGTGACAGGAGCGAAGTCGTCGGCGTTTCGCGTCAAGGCGATGGAGGATGCACTCGCGAAGAGCTTCACGCCGGACGCGGTGAAGTCGCTCGCGGTGCCGACGACCGGCATCAACAGCGACATGCATGGGTCGGCCGCATATCGCGCGGCGATGATCACAGTGATGACGCAGCGGGCAGTCGCCGCAGCCATCGCGCGCTGACCGGTATTCCTCCCTCTCCCTCTGGGAGAGGGGAGAATTCATTAACATCGACGCATGACGGCTGCCCCGACCCTGCCTCTTCCCGACTCGGTCGACGCCGTCATCGCCTTGCTGGCGACGCAGAGCTACGTCTGCGATCGGCGGCTCGCGACCGCGCTGTACTTGAGTCTCAAGCTGCAGCGACCGCTGTTCCTCGAAGGCGAGCCCGGTGTCGGCAAGACCGAGCTCGGCAAGGTGCTCGCGCAAGCGCTCGACACGCTGCTGCTGCGCGTGCAGTGCTACGAAGGCCTCGACGTCGCGCAGACCGCTTACGAGTGGAACGTCGCGCGGCAGATGATGGAGATTCGCCTCGCCGAAGCGGTGCACGACACCGACCGCGAGCGCCTGGTCCACACTTTGTATTCGCATGAGATGCTGATCGAGCGGCCACTGCTCGCGGCGCTGACGCAGACCCAGTCGCCGGTGCTGCTGATCGACGAGCTCGACCGCGCCGACGAACCCTTCGATGCGTTCCTGCTCGAGGTCCTCGCCGAGCATCAGATTACGGTGCCCGAGCTCGGAACGATCCGCGCGAGCGCGCCGCCGATCACGATCATCACGTCGAACCGCACACGCGAGATCCACGATGCGCTGAAGCGGCGCTGCCTCTACCACTGGGTCGATTTCCCGTCGCTCGAACGCGAGCTCGAGATCGTCCGGCTGAAGGCACCCGGCGCGGCCGATCGGCTCTATCTGCAGGTGGTCGAGTTCGTCCAGCGCATGCGCACGCTCGACCTGTTCAAGGCACCGGGCGTGGCCGAGACGATCGACTGGACTAACGCGCTCGTCGCGCTCAACGCGATGCGCCTCGACCCGACGACCGTGCACGACACGCTGGGCGTGCTGCTGAAATACCAGGACGACATCGTCAAGCTGCAGAGCGGCGATACGGCGAAGCTGCTCGATGAATTGCGCGCGCGGGCGCTTCTCGATTGACTTCATGATCTCGGAGAACATCGTCCACTTCGCCCGCGTGCTCCGCGGTGCCGGGCTCACGGTGGGGCCGGACCGCGTGCTGCAAGCGATGGCTGCGGTCGAAGCGGTCGGCCTCGATCGGCGCGACGACGTGCATGCCGCGCTGTCGGCGGTGATGATCGATCGCCACGAGCAGCAGCCGCTCTTCGATGCGGCGTTCGCGACCTTCTGGCG
This sequence comes from Betaproteobacteria bacterium, assembly GCA_005882155.1. Taxonomy (GTDB): domain Bacteria; phylum Pseudomonadota; class Gammaproteobacteria; order Burkholderiales; family Burkholderiaceae_C; genus Albitalea. Next base: position 13,034 of record VBCQ01000212.1, on the reverse strand, counting down.
CGATCCGAAGCTGCTCGAGCAGCTGATGTTGCTGCTGCTCCCGAAGATCAGCGGGCGCGGCGAGAAGGTGCAGCCGCCGCGCTCGAATCGCTTGCAGGAAGCGCTGTCGCCGCCGCGCTTGCCCGCGTCGGCGAAAGACGAGCGCGCCGCGAAAGACGAGCTGCAGTTCGACGCCGAGTTCACATTCAGCGAGCGCGAGCGGCTGCAGCACGCCGATTTCGAGACGATGACGACGGCCGAGTTCGAGCAGGCGAAAAAACTCGCCGAGCAAATCCCGCTGCCGATTGCGCCGGTGCGCCGGCGCCGCCACGAAGCGGCGTCGCGCGGCCGGCTCGACCTGCGCGCGACGATGCTGCGGATGGCGCGTTCGCCGCAGACGCTGACGCCAGCGTTCACGCGTGCGCGCAGCGAGCTGCCGACGATCGTCGTGCTGCTCGACATCTCGGGCTCGATGGACCGCTATTCGCGCGTCTTCCTGCACTACGTGCATGGCCTCACGCGGCGCCACCCGCATGTGCACACGCTGACCTTCGGCACGCGGCTGACCAACATCACCCGCTGCCTGAAGGACCGCGACCCTGACGTCGCGCTGAAGCGTGCCGACGAGCAGGTCGAGGACTGGAAAGGCGGCACGCGAATCGCATCGTGCCTCGCGCAGTTCAATCAGCTGTGGGCGCGGCGCCTGCTTGCCGGCAACGCCGCAGTGCTGCTGCTGACCGACGGGCTCGATCGCGACGAGCGCGGCCATCTCGCCGAAGCCGCGGCGCATCTGCGCCGCATGGCGCACCAGATCGTCTGGCTCAACCCGCTGCTGCGCTTCGACGGCTTCGAGCCACGTGCGGCGGGCGTTCGCGCGCTGCTGCCGAACGTCGATCGCTTCCTGCCGGTGCACAACCTTGCAAGCCTTGCGGATTTGGGTCGCGCCTTGCGCGCGCCCGCCTCGAACAACAAATACTCAGCGACGAAATAACACCATGGAACTCCAAGGCGAACGACTCATTCCTGCCGATGTGGATCGCACCTGGCATGCGTTGAACGACCCCGATACGCTGAAGGCCTGCATCGCCGGTTGCGAATCGGTCACGCGCACCGGCGACAACAGCTTCGAGGCCGTCGTCGCCGTCAAGGTCGGCCCGGTCAGCGCGCGCTTCAAGGGCAAGCTGCAGATGACCAACGTCAACCCGCCGCACGCCTACACGATCAACTTCGACGGGCAGGGCGGTGCGGCCGGCTTCGGCAAAGGCTCGGCCGATGTGTCGCTGTCGCCCGAGGGGGCCGACACGCGCTTGCGCTACAGCGCGAAGGCGCAGGTCGGCGGCAAGATGGCGCAGATCGGCTCGCGCCTCGTCGACGCCGCAGCTGCGAAGATCACCGACGATTTCTTCAGCGCTTTCGAGCAGCGCCTGCGGCCGCCCGGTGAGGCCGCACCGGCCGAGGCGGCGAAACCCGCTGGCTCCAAAGCCGGCTGGTGGCTCGTCGTCGCGATCATTGCGGCGGCGCTCGTGTATTACCTGCTGCGACGCTGAAGCGCGAAGGAAACCTCGATGGACAGCCTCGACCTTCAAGTGCTCGCCCAAGCGCACGACTGGTTCGCCGCCGGTCACAAGGTCTGGCTCGTCACGGTGATCGAGACCTGGGGCTCGGCGCCGCGTCCGCCCGGCGCGCTGTTGTGCCTGCGCGATGACGGGCTCGTCGTCGGCTCGGTGTCGGGCGGCTGCGTCGAAGACGACCTGATCGATCGCGTTCGCCACGGCGAGCGCGTCGACGCGCCGTCGCTGATCACCTACGGCGTGACGAAGGAAGAAGCCGCGCGCTTCGGGCTGCCATGCGGCGGCAACCTGCGCCTGGTGCAGGAGCCGATGCGCGACAGCGCGTGGATAGCAGACGTGCTCGCGCGCACCGCGCGCCACGAGCTGGTCGCGCGGCGTCTCGACTTGCGCAGCGGCGAGATGCGCGTCGAGCCGGCGAGCCGCGGCGAAGGCTTCGAGTTCGACGGCCGCGTGATGCGCGCGGTGTTCGGCCCGCGCTGGCGGATGCTGATCATCGGCGCCGGACAGCTCTCGCGCGTGCTCGCGCAAATGGCGCTCGCGCTCGACTTCGACGTCACCTGCTGCGACCCGCGCGAGGAATACCACCTGACCTGGGACGTTCCCGGTACCCACTTCAGCAAGTCGATGCCCGACGAGGTCGTGCTCGAGATGCAGCTCGATCCGCACAGCGCGGTCGTTGCGGTCACGCACGACCCGAAGCTCGACGATCTGGTACTGCTCGAGGCGCTGAAGTCGCCGGCCTTCTACGTCGGCGCATTGGGCTCGCGCGTCAACACCGCGAAGCGCAAGGAGCGCCTTGCGCTGTTCGACCTGACGGCCGGCGAGATCGGCCGACTGCATGGTCCGATCGGTCTCGACCTCGGCAGCAAGACGCCGGCCGAGATCGCGATTGCGATCCTGGCCGAGATCATCGCGGTGCGCAACGGCGTCGCGCTCGTGCAGAAGAAAGAAGGCTCGGCGATGCCGGCCGCTGACACCACGACCAACACGAAACTCAAGGACATCTCATGACGACAATGCGCATCGTGGTCAACGGACGATCGGTCGAAGCCGACGTCGAACCCACGACCCTGCTGGTCGAGCTGTTGCGCGGCCCGCTCGCGCTGACCGGCACTCACGTCGGCTGCGACACCGCGCAATGCGGCGCGTGCACCGTGCTGCTCGATGGCGAGCCGGTCAAGAGCTGCAGCCTGCTCGCGCTGCAGGCGCAAGGCCGCTCCGTGAGCACCGTCGAAGGCCTCGCGCGCGACGGCGTTCTGCATCCGCTGCAAGAGGCGTTCATCGCCTGCCACGGCTTGCAGTGCGGCTACTGCACGCCAGGGATGTTGATGGCATCGGCCGGCTTGTTGGCGAAGAGCCCGCAGCCGAGCGACGCCGACATCGTCCACGCGCTCGAAGGCAACCTGTGCCGCTGCACCGGCTACGTCAACATCGTCGCAGCGGTTCAGCAGGCGGCGGCGGTGATGAAAGGCGGCCAAGCATGAGCGCCTCGGTTCAAGCCGGTCGCTACGGAAGCGGCCACACGGTGCGTCGCATCGAAGACCCGGCGCTCGTCGCCGGGCAAGGCCAGTACACCGACGATTTGTCGCGGACCGGGCAGACGCACATCGCGTTTCTGCGCTCGCCGTATGCGCACGCGCGAATCCTCTCGGTCGATGCGAGCGGTGCGCTCGCGATGCCCGGCGTGCTCGCGGTGTTCAGCGGTGCCGACCTCGTCCAGGCGGGAGTCAAGTCGATCTCGGTGCCGGTGCCATTCCCGCGCCCCGACGGCAAGCCCGGCGTGACGGCGCCGCGCTATGCGCTCGCGCACGAGCTCGTTCGATACGTCGGCGAAGCGGTGGCCGCCGTCGTCGCCGAAACCCGCGAAGCCGCGACGAATGCGTGCGACTCGGTGATGGTCGACTACGAAGACCTGCCGTGTGTCGTCGACGCCATTCAAGCGATGCGTCCCGGCGCGCCGGCGCTGTGCCCCGGTGCGCCTGACAACATCGCGGCCGAGATGCGGCATGGCGATGCGGCAGCGACCGCTGAAGCGTTCAAGCGCGCGGCGCACACCGTTGCGGTCGACATCGTCAACCAGCGCGTCGCGCCGAGCCCGATCGAGCCGCGCGTCGTGCTCGCCGAGCTCGAGCCGGGCAGTGCTCGCATCGTCATCACACTGTCGAGCCAGATGCCGACCTCGGTGCGCGACGGCATCGCCGGTGCGCTGCCCGGCCTCACGCCGCAGCAGGTGCGGGTGCGGGTCGGCGATGTCGGCGGCGGCTTCGGCATGAAGACCGGCCTGTATCCGGAAGACGTCGTCGTCGCGCATGCGGCGCGAACGCTGAAGCGGCCGGTCAAGTGGTGCTCGCAGCGCATCGAAGAATTTCAAGCCTCGACGCATGGCCGCGACCTCACGAGCCACGCCGAGATGGCGCTCGATGCGAACGGCAAGGTGCTTGCGCTGCGCGTGCGCTCGATCGCCAACGTCGGCGCTTACGCGACGCCGACGGCAGTCGTCATCCCGCTGATGGTCGGGCCGTGGGTGACGACGAGCGTCTACGACATTCCGACAATTGCACTGCACCTCACCGCGGTGATGAGCAACACGATGCCGATCGGCGCCTACCGCGGCGCAGGCCGGCCCGAGGCGATCTACATCACCGAGCGGCTGATGGACGCGGCGGCGCGTGAGATGAAGCTCGACCCCGCGGAGCTGCGCCGCCGCAACCTGATTCGACCCGAGCAGATGCCGTACACGAACCCGATGGCGCAGGTCTACGACTGCGGCGAGTTCGAGAAGATTCTCGACCAGGGCCTCGCGTTGGCCGACTGGAACGGCTTCGACGCGCGGCGCGCCGAATCAACCAAGCGCGGCAAGCTGCGCGGGCGCGGCGTATCGACGTTTCTCGAGTGGACCGGCGGCAATGCGCTGACCGAGCAAGTCACGGTCAACGTGCTGCCTGAAGGGATCATCGAGCTCACCTCGGCGACGCAAGCGATGGGCCAAGGCATCGCAACGAGCTACGCACAGCTCGCGGTCGACGTGTTCGGCGTCAGCATCGACCGCATTCGCGTGTTGCAAGGCGCGGCGGCTCGGCGGTGCAAGTCGCGTCCGAGCGCACCGTCGAGCATGCGAAGTCGCTCGCTGCCGACGCGCTCGAAGCACCGGCGAACGACATCGAATATCGCGACGGCCGCTTCAACGTCGTCGGCACCGACCTCGGCATCGGCCTGTTCGATCTCGCCAAGCGTCAAAGCGATTCACGGATTCGCGTCGAAGCCTCGGCCAGCGCGAGCGCGCCGAGCTGGCCCAACGCGTGTCATGTCTGCGAGGTCGAGATCGACCCGGCGAGCGGCGTCGTCGAGATCGTCGCCTACGCATCGGTCAGCGACATCGGCCGCGTCGTGAGCCCGGCGATCGTGCGCGGCCAGGTCGAAGGCGGCGCAGTGCAAGGCATCGGCCAGGCGCTCAGCGAGCGCGTCGTCTACGACAGCGAATCGGGGCAGCTGCTGACCGCGAGCTTCATGGACTACGCACTGCCGCATGTCGATGTCTTTCGCGGCTTCAAGACGAAATTCGACACCTCGGTGCCGTGTCTCACCAACACGCTCGGCGTCAAAGGCGTCGGCGAGCTCGGCACGATCGGCGCGACGCCGACGGTGGTCACCGCCGTCATCGACGCGCTGGACCGCGCCGGGCTCGGCCGCGATGCCGAGCGGGTGCAGATGCCGCTGACGTCCGAGCATGTGTGGCGCGCGCTGGCCCGCGAGTTCGCACCGGCGCCGCTGGGTTGACCCGCACCCGTTCGCCCTGAGCTTGTCGAAGGGCCCGAGCATCCTGAGCTTGTCGAAGGAGCTGAGCTCGTCGAAGGGCTTCGACAAGCTCAGCCCGAACGGGGAGGGGTCAGGCGCTGCCTAGCTAGGGCCTGCGACCCGCTTCCTCTTCCCCGCGCTTGCGCTGCTCCTCGCCCTTCTTCGCGTCGCTCGCTGCTTCACGCTTGTCGCTTGCTCTGGCTGCCTCGGGTCGCCCGCGAGGTCCGCGCGATTCGGGCGTCGCGGCTTGCGGAGGCGGCTTGGCCACCGCTCCCGGTGGCGACGCTGCCATCGCAGCCGCCTGCGGCGAGGGCCTCGGCGCCTCGGCCGGGCTCGGAGCTGCCGCGGGCGCCGCGCGTGCTGCGCGCTCGTCCGCTGACGGCGGCCTCGGCACATTGCGCGGCGCGGGTGCGCTGGCGGTTGGCGACGGTGCCTTGGCGGTTTCGACCGGTTTGGATTCACTTGGCGTGCCAGTCTGTGCCATCGGTGCCTGAGCCGGTGGAACTGCAGCCGGCGCGCGAGCGGTCGCAGGCGCCGGCGGTGACGCGGCAGGGCTGGCCGGCGCAGCGGCTTGCGCGGACGGCTTAGTTGCCTCTGGCGGGCTCGGCGCCGGCGCCGGTGCGCGGGCTGCGCGCTCGTCCGCCGACGGCGGCCTCGGCACATTGCGCGGCGCGGCCACGCTCGCCGGTGGTGGCGGTGCCTTCGCGGTCTCGACCGGTCTCGCTGCGCTTGCCGCACCGGGTCGCGCGGTCACTGTCTCAGCCGGCTTCGACGCCGCCGGGACTTGAGCGGTTGCAGTCGCTGGCGCTGGCGCCGATGCAGCGGCTGCGCTGGCTGGCTTCGCCGGCAAGGCCACCGGCGGTGCGGCAGCAGTCACGACCTTGACCGCTGGCGCAGGCGCCGGTGCCGCCGGCTTCAGCGCGGCCACCGCGGCCGTGTCGAGCGGCTTGCCGGCGTTCGCTGCCAACGCAGTCTGCTTGGCCGCAAACGACACTGGCGCGGGTGGCGGCGCTGCTTTGGCGACGACAGCGCGTGTGATCACCGCCTCGGGCGGCTTGCTGCTCGGCGCTGTCGCAGCGGCACCGAGCACGCTCGCATGCGCCGGCGCGATCGGCGCGATGGCGACGACAGGCGTGCTCGCGACCGTTTCCTTGCTGACGCGAACAGCCTCCTTCGCGACCGGCTTCGACTCGGTGAACGCAGTGGTCGGCACGGCGATCACCGCGCCGGGCACCTGCTGATTGACATAAGTGACGTTGGTCACGTTGGTCGCGCTGTAGACGTTGGTGATGTTCGTCGAGCTGACGCTCGTGTTGCTCGTGTTGACGCTCGTGAAGTACTCGCGACTCACCGCATACGACGGCCGATAGACCTCGCGCGGCCCGAGCGGAAACCACGCGATCGCACCGACGTTGCCGACGCTGATCGAGACCTTGAAATTGCTCCCGCCGACGAACGCGACCAGCGCGGGTGCGTAGACCGGCCGCGCGGCGACCGGCCCCGGCACCCAGCCCCAGGAGCTGCCGAAGCGAGCCCAGCGACCGTAGTGCGATGGTGCGAAGCCCCAAGGCGCGTCGTCGATCCAGGTCCAGCCCCACGGCTCGACCCAGGCCCAGTGCCCATCGCGGTAAGGCGCCCAGTCGGCCGCCACGCGCGTGGGCATCCAGACGTTGCCGTAGCCCTCGACATAGCGCCAAGAGCCGAATTCGTCGAGGTCTTCGTAGCCGATCAAGTCACGCGACACGTAGCGCGCCGAGACCGATCGCTCCCAGCGGCGATCGCGGTCGGCGGCCCAGCGGTCGAACTCGTCGGTCGGGCCGAGCGCGAAAGTCTCGTAGTCGCGCAGGTCTCTGCCATAGAAGCGATAGCTGCTGCCTTCGTCGATGACGAAGGCGCGGCCCTCGCCGAACACTTCGGCCTGCCCGAAGCGAACGGTGACGAGCGTCGAGGTGCCATCGGGGTCGACATGCACGCGATAGTTGCCGGGACGGCGGATCACGTAGGCGAGGTTCGGCGTATCGACTTCGAAGATGTGATCGTGGTCGAGAGCGCGCACGCGAATGTTCAAGGTGCCTTGCGCCAATTGCAGTTGCGCGACGCGGTCGTCGAGGTTGAGCAAGCTCACGCTGGTGTTGGCGCCGAGGCGCACTGCCGCGCCACCCAATTGCAATTCGGCGCGCGCCGCCGCATCGGCCCACAGGCGGTCGCCGGTGATCAACGGGCGATTGACGATGGCTCGCACCCAATCGTTCTCGCCGCCGGGCGAAAAGCTGATGGAGCCGCTGATGTAGGAGAGCCGCGCAACGCGCGACGGCGGGTCGGCTTGAGCCCAGCCGCTGAGCGCGAATCCGAACAGCGCAAAGAGCAGGAAGGCGACGAGTTGGCGCAGCGACGGTCGATTCATGATGACTCTCCGCGACGGACGTGGATTGCCCAAACTATCCGCGCGCGAACTCGGCGTCAGCCGGAGCCGGCCGCGTCGCCGTGTCGGCGTTGTCCGACGCTGCGGATCGCGGCGAACTTTGCGCTCGATGCGGAGTCGCAATCGAAGCGGGCGTGTCTATTTCTTGGGAGAGAGCCATGGTGAAAACGAATTCGAAACCGGCAGCAGCGTTGGCGACAACCATGCTGATTGCGGCGCTCAGCGCTGTGTTCTTGGTGGCCGGCTGCGCGACGAAAGAACGCGTTGTCGTCAAGGAGAAGACCGTCGTCGTCGAGCAACCGACGGTTCGCGTGGTGCCCGCGGCGCTTCGCGAAGAACGCGGCGCAGCGCCGGGCCCCGGCTGGGGCTGGGTGGCGGGCCACTGGAAGTGGGAAGGCAACGATTGGGTCTGGGTGCGCGGGAAATGGGTCCACCAAGTCGTGTCCCCGATGCCTCCGGTCATCGTCGAACAGGTCGTTGTAGCTCCATCACCGCGCCACCATTGGGTGCCCGGCCATTGGGTGTGGAACACCGATCGCAACGAATGGTTCTGGGTCAAGGGGCACTGGCACGGCTGAGCCGCTTTTTTTCAGCGCGGAAACCGCTCCCTCAATTTGACCTTCCAGAACTTGCCGGTCGACGTTCGCGGGATCGCGTCGATCAGTTCATAGCGATCCGGCAGCTGCCACTTGGCGAAGCCGTGGCGCAGCAGGTGCTCGCCGAGCTCCTCGGTGCGCAGCTCGAGTCCGGGCTTGACGACGATGCAGGCGAGCGGCCGCTCGCCCCACTTCTCGTCCGGAATCGCAATCACCGCCGCTTCGGCGACGCTCGGGTGCCCCATCAATGCGCTCTCGAGGTCGACCGATGAGATCCATTCGCCGCCCGACTTGATGAGGTCCTTGGTGCGGTCGGTGATGCGAACGAAGCCGAGTTCGTCCATCGTTGCGACGTCGCCAGTGCGCAGCCAGCCGTCATCGCTGAACTTGTCGGCCGTCGCACCGATGCCGTGATACGAGCCGGTGATGAACGGCCCGCGGACCTGGATCTCGCCCATCGTCTTGCCGTCGCGCGGCGCATCCTGGCCTTGCTCACCGCGGATGCGCACCTCGACGAGCGGTACCGGGACGCCGGCCATCGCGGCGCGCCGAAATCGCTCGTCGTCCAGGTCTCGGTCATGCCCCAGCCTTGCAGCAGCCACACACCGTGCTTCGCGAAGGCGCGAATCAGCGCCTCGGGCACCGCCGCGCCGCCGACGAGCGAGCGCATGCCGCGCGGCAATTGCCAGCGTCCCGGCTGCGTCGCCTGCGCCTGGTCGAAGGCCTGGATCAAGCCGAGCCAGATCGTCGGCACGCCGAGCGCGAGCGTCGGCGGCTCGAGCTGCATCAGATCGAGCAGGTCGTCGGGATGCAGATGCGGTCCGGGGAAGACCATCTTCACGCCCATCATCACCGCGCCGTAGGGCACGCCCCAGCAATTGGCATGGAACATCGGCGTCACCGGCAGCACGCAGTCGGTGCCCTTCAGTCCCCAGTAATCGCCGAGGCAACCGACGAGGGTGTGCAGGATCGTCGAGCGGTGCGAGTAGACGACGCCCTTGGAGCGGCCGGTGGTGCCCGACGTGTAGCACATCGAGACCGCATCGTTCTCGTCGTGCGGCTCGTAGTCGAAGCCGTCGGGGTCGGCGTCGGCGAGCAAGGCTTCGTAGTCGAGGAACTCACGCGGCACTGGCGCGCCGGAGAACGGGAACACGATGACCTTCTCGAAGCGATGGGCGTCGGCGAACTGGCGGTACAGCGGCAGCAACACGTCGTCGACGATCAGGAAGCGGTCGGCCGCATCGCCGGCGATCCAGCCCAGGTCCGACGCCGACAAGCGCAGGTTCAAGGTGTGCATCACCCCGCCCGCGGCCGGGATGCCGAAGTAGCACTCGAGGTGCGCATGGTGGTTCCATGACAGCGTGGCCACACGCTCGCCCCGCTGCAGGCCGAGCGAGCGCAAGGCCGACGCGAGCGCGCGGGTGCGGCGGTGGTACTCGCCGTACGTGTGCGTGCGCAGCGACTTGTCCGGCAGGCGCGAAACGATCGTGTTGTGCCCGAAGATCGTTCCGGCGCGCTCGAGCAGGTGGTTCAGTGAAAGCGGCGAGCTCATCATCGTGCTGTACATGGCGGCGCTCCTTGTGCCTGCGATGCGACGCCGATCGCGACGCAGCGTCAACTAGGCAAACGACCACTTCGGAATTCGGGCGCGCGCGGTACGTTCGCTGGCATTGCGGTCGCCCGGGGAGTCCGCCATCGCACCAGACCTGCTTCGTGTGTCCGACGTGACGGTTCGCTTCGGCGGCATCACCGCGCTCGACAAGGTGTCGTTCGCGGTGACGGCGGGCCACATCGTCGGCCTGATCGGGCCGAACGGCGCGGGCAAGACGACGCTGTTCAACTGCCTGTCGCGGCTGTACCGCTTCGACGCCGGCGACATCCTCTTCGAAGGCCGCTCGCTGCTCGCGACGCCGGCACACGGCATCGCCGGGCTCGGCATCGCACGCACATTCCAGAACCTCGCGCTGTTTCGCACGATGACGGTCCGCCAGAACATCATGCTCGGCGGACACTGCCGGACGCGCAGTGGCTTTGTCGCCAACGCATTGCGGCTGCCGCATGTCGCGCGCGAGGATGCGCGTCTGTCGGACCATGTCGCCGGCATCGTCGATCTGCTCGAGCTCGGCGCGGTCGCCGAAACGCGTGTGATGGACCTGCCGTTCGGCACCCAAAAGCGCGTCGAGCTCGGGCGCGCGCTGGCGAGTGCGCCCAAGCTCTTGCTCCTCGACGAGCCCGCGGGTGGGCTGAACCACGAAGAGGTCGGCGTGCTGATGGAGCTGCTGCGCCGCATCCGCGAGCGGCTCGCGCTGACGATCCTGCTCGTCGAGCACCACATGAACATGGTGATGCGTATATCGGACAAGGTCGTCGCGCTCGACTTCGGCCGCAAGATCGCCGACGGCACGCCGGGCGAAGTGCAGAACAACGCCGAGGTCGTCCGCGCCTACCTCGGGACGGAAGCCTGATGGCCCGGCTGCTCGACGTGCGCGCACTGCACGCCCACTACGGCGCGACCGAAGTGCTGCATGGTCTCGACTTCGCCGTCGACGAGGGCGCGATCACGACGATCCTCGGCGCCAACGGCGCCGGCAAGACGACGACGCTGCGCGCGGTCTGCGGCATGGTGAAAACGCAGGGCGAGATCCACTTCGGCGGTCAGCGCATCGACGCTCGCGCCACCGAGAGCATCGTGCGCCTCGGCGTCGCGCATGTGCCCGACGGCCGCGGCACCTTCGTCAACCTGAGCGTCGAAGAGAACCTGCGGCTCGGCGCCTACACGCGGCGCGGCAAAGCCGAAATCGCGGCGGACTTCGATCGCATCTACGGCTACTTTCCGCTGCTGAAGGAACGCCGCCGCCAGCAGGCCGGAACGCTTTCGGGAGGCGAGCAGCAAATGCTTGCCGTCTCGCGCGCGCTGATGCTGCGGCCGCGCCTGCTGCTGCTCGACGAGCCGTCGTTCGGCCTCGCGCCGCTGATCGTGCAGGAGCTGTTTGCCATCCTCGGCGACATCAATCGCAGCGAAGGCATGAGCATGCTGCTGGTGGAGCAGAACGCCGCGCTGGCGCTGAAGCTCGCGCAGCAGGCGTATTTGCTTGAGACCGGGCGCGTCGTGATTGCGGGCACGGCCGAGTCGATCCGCAACGACGAAGCGATTCGGCGTTCTTACCTGGGGTATTGAGATGAGATATCGAAGGGCTTGCTCATCCGAAAATTCCTCTGTGTTCTCTGTGTCTCTGTGCCCTCTGTGTCAAACGCAGCCTGTGAGCCGCGCCCCTCGTTGCCATGCAGCACGTGTTTGCCAAGTTTTCTTTCAACACAGAGGACACAGAGACACAGAGGACACAGAGAAACTTCGATATATCTCGTCCGGCCTGAGCAAGCTCTTCTGAGATGGACGTCCTGATCCACCAGATCTTCTCCGGCCTCGCCACCGGCGGTATCTACGCGAGCGTGGCGCTCGCGCTAGTGATGATCTATCAGGCGACCCATCTCGTGAACTTCGCGCAGGGTGAGCTCGCGATGTTTTCGACCTACATCGCGTGGAGCCTGATTCAGGCCGGCATGCCGTATTGGGCGGCGTTTTTACGCACCGATCTTGTCGGTGGTGATCGTCTTCATCGGCTTGCTGGTGATTCTGAACAGCCTCGCCGGCTGGATCTTCTCGTACACGATCAAGCCGTTCCCGAGCCCGTTCCCGACCCAGCCGCTGTTCGGCAACTCGTATGTGTCGTCGCACGAGCTCGGGTCGATCGCGATCACGCTCGTCGTGCTGGTGCTGCTGTTCGTGTTCTTTCGCTTCACGCCGCTCGGCCTCGCGATGCGCGCAGCGGCGCAGAACCCGGTGTCGAGCCGGCTCGTCGGCATTCGCGTCGGCTGGATGCTCGCGCTCGGCTGGGGGCTTGCCGGCGCGATCGGCGCGATTGCCGGGATCATGGTCGCGCCGACCGTGTTCCTCGAGCCGAACATGATGGCCGGCATCCTGCTGTACGCGTTTGCCGCGGCGCTGCTCGGCGGCATCGACAGCCCCGGCGGCGCGGTGCTCGGCGGCTTCATCGTCGGCGTGCTCGAAAACGTCGTCGGCTCGTTCCTCGGCACCGAGCTCAAGCTGACCGTCGCGCTGGTGCTGATCGTCGGCGTGCTGGTCGTCAGGCCGAACGGCTTGTTCGGCAAAGTGCACGTCACGCGGGTCTAGAAATGACCCACCCCCGAAGCGCCTTCGGCGCTCCCCCTCAAGGGGGGACCGTGCATCCTGAGGTATCGAAGGACGCCAGCGGACCGGCGGAGCCGGATCCGCGGCGTCCGCTTGAGGGGCCGGCGCACCGCCGGCCACTGATCATCCTCGCGGCGCTGCTCGCACTCGCTTGCGTGCTGCCGTTCATCGTCAGCAACTACCGCATCTTCCAGTTCACGCTGACGCTCGTCTATGCGATCGCGCTGCTCGGGCTCAACATGCTGACCGGCTACAACGGCCAGATCTCGCTCGGCCACGGCGCGTTCTATGCGATCGGCGCCTATGTCGCTGCAGTGCTGATGGACAAGTTCGGCGTGCCGTATTGGCTGACCGTGCCGGCAGCCGGTGCGGCCTGCGCGGTCGCGGGGTTTCTCTTCGGCTTGCCGGCGCTGCGCCTCGAAGGGCTGTACCTGTCGCTGGCGACTTTCGCGCTCGGCGTC
>VBCQ01000209.1 GCA_005882155.1 Betaproteobacteria bacterium | reverse complement strand
CCCGCGAGGATCGCGAGGACCTCGTCATCGCTCAGCTGATGAAAGTCGAGGTAATGCAGCCCGATCGCGCGAAACGGCTCGGGCGTCTCGAGGCAGACGATCTCGTCGACCAAGGAGCTCAACTCGCGCAGCGTGTCGCGCGGCGCGACCGGCACGGCAAGCACCAGGCGTGACGGCTCGCGCCGGCGCAGCGCGCGCAGCGCAGCGCGCGCGGTCGTGCCGGTGGCGAGTCCGTCGTCGACGACGATCACGGCGCGGCCGGTCACGTCGAGCGGCGCGCGTCCGGCCATGTAGGCACTGCGCCGCCGATCGATCTCGGCGACTTCGGCATGCGTGGCGGCGGCCAATTCCTCATCGCTCATCGGCTCGTAGCGCGCGACGTCGTCGTTGATCACGACTTCGGGCGGATTGCCATCGACGACCGCCGCATAGGCGAGCTCGGGCTGCCACGGCAGGCCGATCTTGCGAACGAACAGCAGGTCGAGCGGCGCGTTCAGCGCGCGTGCAATCTCGGCCGCGACCGGTACGCCACCGCGCGGCAGCGCCAGCACGACGACATCGCGATCGCGATACGCATCGAGTCGCCGCGCCAGCAGCCGGCCGGCGTCTTCGCGGGTGGACATGCTCATCGCAAAAACTCCTGACCCATCGTGCGCGGCACTGCCGCGCCGGTCAACCGATCTCACTGCTTCGGGATGGGTCTCGGCTGGCCGTTCTTGTCGATTGCGACATAGGTGAGATTCGCTTCGGTGACCTTCACCACATGCAGGTCCTCCGGATTGCGCTCGGCATAGACCTCGACATGCACGGTGACCGAAGTCTTGCCGATGCGCTCGACCTTGGCATAGAAGCTCAACAGGTCGCCGATCGACACCGGCTGCTTGAAGACGAACTGGTTGACTGCGACCGTCGCGATGCGGCCTTTGGCGATTCGCGCCGGCAGCACGCTGCCCGCCAGGTCGACCTGCGCCATGATCCAGCCGCCGAAGATGTCGCCGTTGGCGTTGGCGTCGGCCGGCATCGGCATCACCCGCATCACGAGCTGCCGGTCGGCCGGCAATTGCAGCGGCGCGACCGCTTCCACCGTCTGGGGGATATGCTTGCCGGCGCTGCTTGAAATCTCGGGCATATTGCTTCACCTGTTTTTTCGATTGCCCGATTCTTCCACGATGCGCCCGGCTTCCCTTTCCTCCGCCTCAGCGGCGCCCTCGGGCGCGGCCAGCGCCGGCGCGGCGCCGACGGCCAGTCGATCCGACGCCGCGACGCTGCGCAAGTTGCTGCCGTATTTGTGGAACTACCGCTGGCGCGTGATGCTGGCGCTGTCGTTCATGGTCGGCGCCAAGCTGGCCAATGTCGGCGTGCCGCTGCTGTTGAAGACGCTGGTCGACGACCTGACGCTCAAGCCCGGCGATCCGCGCGCGATGCTCGTCGTTCCACTCGGCTTGCTGCTCGCCTATGGGCTGCTGCGGCTGTCGACCTCGCTGTTCACCGAGCTGCGCGAGCTGATCTTCGCGAAAGCGACCGAGGGCGCGGCGCGCAGCATCTCGCTGCAGGTGTTCCGCCATCTGCACAGCTTGAGCCTGCGCTTCCACCTCGAGCGGCAAACCGGCGGCATGACGCGCGACATCGAGCGCGGCACACGCGGCGTGCATTCGCTGATCTCGTATTCGCTGTACAGCATCTTCCCGACACTGATCGAAGTGACGCTGGTGCTGAGCCTGCTCGCGGTGAAATTCGACGCCTGGTTCGCCTGGATCACCGTCGTCGCGCTGGTCGTCTACATCATCTTCACGATCAGCGTGACCAACTGGCGCACGCAGTTTCGCAAGCACATGAACGAGCTCGACTCGACGGCGCACACCAAGGCCATCGACTCGCTGTTGAACTATGAGACGGTCAAGTACTTCAACAACGAATCGTACGAAGCGCGCCGCTATGACGAGAGCCTGGAGCGGTTGCGCCGCGCGGCGCTGAAGTCGCAGACCACGCTGTCGATCCTCAACACCGGGCAGCAGCTGATCATTGCCACCGGCTTGATCGTGATGCTGTGGCGCGCAACCAGCGGCGTCGTCGATGGGCGCATGACGCTCGGCGACCTGGTGATGGTCAACGCCTTCATGATCCAGCTCTACATCCCGCTGAATTTCCTCGGCGTGATCTATCGCGAGATCAAGCAAAGCCTGACTGACCTCGACAAGATGTTCACGCTGATGGAGCGCGAGCGCGAGATCGACGACGCGCTCGACGCCAAGCCGCTGCAGGTGTCGCACGGACGGGTGAGCTTCGAGCATGTGAGCTTCGCCTACGAGCCGGCGCGGCCCATCCTGCACGACCTGAGTTTCGAGATTCCGCCCGGCAAGACGATCGCAGTGGTCGGCCCGTCGGGCGCCGGCAAGAGCACGTTGGCGCGCTTGCTGTATCGCTTCTACGACGTGAACTCGGGGGCGATCCGCATCGACGGACAAGACGTTCGCCACGTCACGCAAGCGAGCCTGCGTCAGAGCATCGGCATCGTCCCGCAAGACACCGTGCTGTTCAACGACACGGTGGCCTACAACATCGCCTACGGCCGCACCGGCGCGAGCCAGGCCGAGGTCGAAGCGGCGGCAAAGGCGGCGCGGATCCACGACTTCATCGTGTCGACACCGAAGGGCTACGAGACGATGGTCGGCGAGCGCGGGCTGAAGCTCTCGGGCGGCGAGAAGCAGCGGGTGGCGATCGCGCGCACGCTGCTGAAGAACCCGCCAATCATGATCTTCGACGTAGCGACGTCGGCGCTCGACTCGGCCAACGAGCGCGCGATCCACATCGGCTGTCGACGGTCGTCGACGCGCATCAGATTCTGGTGATGGAGCAAGGGCGCATCGTCGAGCGCGGCACGCACGCGGAGCTGCTGGCGATGAACTCCAGATATGCCGAGATGTGGAGGCTGCAGCAATCGCGAGAGGACGATGACCAGAATCCCCCGAACGGGGGTGGGTCAGTGTGAGACAGGTAATCCATGGAAACCAAATGGCTTGAAGATTTCGTGAGCCTGGCCGAGACGCGCAGCTTCTCGCGCTCGGCGCAGTTGCGGCACGTGACGCAGCCGGCGTTCTCGCGCCGGATCCAGGCGCTCGAGGCCTGGGCCGGCATCGACCTCGTCGACCGCTCGTCGTATCCGACGCGGCTCACGCCGGCCGGCGAGACCTTTCATTCGCAGTCGCTCGAAATCCTAGGCAACCTGCAGGCAACTCGCAACATGATGCGCAGCCACCAGGTCACCGGGCAGGACATGATCGAGTTCGCGGTGCCGCACTCGCTCGCGTTCAGCTTCTTCCCGCATTGGGTGATGGACTTGCGCCGCCGCTTCGGCGCCGTCAAGAGCCGGCTCATCGCGCTCAACGTCCACGACGCGGTGATGCAGCTGACCGAGGGCAGCTGCGACCTGCTGATCGCCTACCACCACCCGTCGCAGCCGCTGCAGCTGAACCCCGAGCGCTACGAAATGCTGAGCCTCGGCCACGAGATGCTCGCGGCCTACGCCAAGGCCGACGCGAGCGGCCAGCCGATGTTCCACCTGCCCGGTCCGGCGAATGAGAAGGTGCCGTTCCTGAGCTACGCGTCGGGCGCCTACCTCGGCCGGCTGGTGGAGCTGATCGCCAAGCTGTCGCCGGCGCCGCTGAACCTCGACCCAATCTACGAAACCGACATGGCCGAAGGCCTGAAGGCGATGGCGCTCGAAGGCCATGGCCTCGCGTTCCTGCCCGGCAGCTCGGTGAAGAAGGAGCTGAAGAGCAAGCGCCTCGTGCGCGCCGCGCCGGCCGGCAGTTGCGAGCTCGCGATGGAAGTTCGCATCTATCGCGAGCGCCCGGAGATGGCCCGCCACACGAAGCCGGGCGCGCAGGCGCTGTGGGACTTCCTGCGCGAATCGAGTGCCTGAGCGGTTCTGGTGTTTACCCTAGGGGCCCATGCAAGAAACGCATACCCCGTCCGGCAAACAGCATTGGCGCTGAATCGGCCACGCGCTTAAAGTGCGCGCCCATCATGTCCACGCCCCGGAGCCATTCGATGAACGCCTCTTCAGCTGCTGCTGCGCCGACGCGTCGCGAGCACGACTTTCTCGGCGACAAGGACATCCCGGCCGATGCGTATTGGGGCGTGCACAGCGCCCGCGCGGTCGAGAACTTCGCGATCAGCGGACAGACGGTCGGCGACGTCGCCGACCTCGTGCGGGCTCTCGCCTACGTGAAGAAGGCGGCGGCGCAAGCCAACGCCGAGCTCGGCGTGATCGACCGCCAGCGAGCCGGCGCGATCATCGTCGCCTGCGACGAGATCATCGGCGGCGCGCTGCACGACCAGTTCGTCGTCGACGTGATCCAGGGCGGCGCCGGCACCTCGACCAACATGAACGCCAACGAGGTGATCGCCAACCGCGCGCTCGAGCACATGGGCTTCGAGAAAGGCCGCTACGACGCGCTGCACCCGAACGACCATGTCAACGCGTCGCAGAGCACCAACGATGTCTACCCGACCGCGCTGCGCCTCGCGGCCTGGTTCGGCATCGACGGCTTGCTCGCCGAGATGGCCGAGCTGCGGCGCGCGTTCGAGGCCAAGGCCGACGAGTTCAAGAGCGTGCTGAAGATCGGCCGCACCCAGTTGCAAGACGCCGTGCCGATGACCTTGGGCCAGGAGTTCCTCGCCTTCGCGATCATGATCGGCGAAGACGAGGCGCGGCTGCGCGAAGCGCGTGCGCTGATCACCGAAGTGAACCTCGGCGCGACGGCGCTCGGCAC
>VBCQ01000208.1 GCA_005882155.1 Betaproteobacteria bacterium | reverse complement strand
GAGCTGCCGGCCGCGCTCAGTGGACAACGCAGCGTCGGGCGCTGTCAACCCGGGCGGCCGCAAAAAAGCCCACCCGCCTGATCGGGTGGGCTCGGGCGGGACCGGCCTTACTTCTTCGCGTACTCTTCAGCCGGCTTGTCGTTCGGGTTCCCGAGCGCGTTCTTCAGCGACGGTGTCATCGCCATGTTGACCGACACATTGCGTGGCGGGATCGGCTTGAGGAACCACTTGTCGTAGAGCTTCTCGATCTCGCCGCTCTTCATCATGCTCGTCACCGCGTTGTCGACGACCTTCTTGAAGCCCGGGTCGTCCTTGCGGTACATGATCGCGATCGGTTCCTCGGACAGCGTCTCGCCGACGATCTTGAAGTCGGCCGGGTTCTTCGCGTTGATGATGTTGCCGGCGAGGATGTTGTCGTCCATCACGAACGCATCGGCGCGGCCCGACTCGAGCAGCAGGAAGCTGTCGGCGTGCTCCTTGCCGAACACCTCGTCGAACTGCACGTTTTGCCCGCGCTCATGCTTGCGCAGCAATTGCACCGAGGTCGTGCCGGTGGTGGTGGCGACCTTCTTGCCTTTCAGGTCGGCGATCGAGTTGATGCCCGAGTTCGCCTTCACCGCGATGCGAACGTTCGTCACGTAGGTCGTCGGCGCGAACGCGACCTGCGCCTGGCGCGTCTTGTTGTTGGTAGTCGAGCCGCACTCGAGGTCGACCGTACCGTTGACCACCAGCGGCAGGCGGTTCTGCGAGGTGACGAGCGTGTATTCGGTGGTGATGTTCGGCATCTTCAGATCGGCCTTGATCGCGTCGACGATGCGGTTGCAGATCTCGACGTGGTAGCCCGTGTACTTGCCGTCGCCGGTCGTGTAGGCGAGCGGCGCTGACGAGTCGCGCGTGCCGATCACCACCTTACCGGTGGACTTGATCTTGGCCAGGGTGTCGTTGCTTTGCGCGTGGACAACGCCCAGCGCCATCACGGCGGCCAGAGCGAGCAGGGCTTTCTTCATGTGGACTCCTTCAGGGGTTCGAGAGCGAAAAGGGAACAACGAACAGGGAGAACGAAATTCTAGGGACGGCGAGCTACGGATTACCACGTAGAAGCCCGTGCACCTAGGGTTAACAGCAGGCGGGATTTCAGTTGGGCACCTGGTCGGTCGGGTACTTCCAGAAATCCTTCAGCAGGTAATTCATCGGCATGTTGAGCGCGGTGTTCTTCGGCGGGATCGGCTTCATGAACCAGCGCTCGTACAGCGCATGCGCCTCGCGGCTGGCGATCAGGCGCTTCATCTCGTCGTCGGCGATCTTCTTCAGCTCGGGCTCGTTCTTGTTGAGCATGATCGAGTACGGCTCGATGGTGAGGAACTTGCCGACCACCTTCAGCTTGCTCGGGTCGGGGCGGCTCGCGATCAAGCCGTAGAGCAGCACATCGTCCATCGCGAAGCCGTCGGCCTCGCCACGCTCGACCATCTCGACCGCCTTCGCGTGGTCGCTCGCCTCGAGGATCGTGATGCCGAGCAGCCGCTCGCGATTCGCCTGGTCGATGGCTTTCAGCGGCGTCGTGCCCTTGGTCGACACGAGCTTCTTGTGCTCGAAGTTCGGCAGCGCTTCGATCTGGCTGTCGCGAACGCGACCTTCTCGCGCCGCTCGGCGTTGTTGGTCGTCGACCCGCATTCCATGTCGGCCTTGCCGTCGGCAATCGTCTGGATGCGGTTGGCCGGCGTGACGAGCATGAATTCGGGCGTGATCGCCTTCATCTCGAGCTTCTTGCGCACCGCTTCGGCGACTTTCAGGCACAGGTCGACCGCATAGCCGACCGGCTTCTTGTCGGGCAGCACGTATGAGAACGGCACTGACGATTCGCGGTGGGCGATGATGATCTTGCCGCTTTGCTTGATCCGCTCGAGGGCGGGGCCGGCGACGGCCGGTGCGATCAATGCGAGGCCGATGGCAGCGGCCAGACCGCTTCTCTTCGCAGCCTTCATGCCACGAGCCGCATCGGACGGGTCAGCGTTTCGGGAACGAGCAGCGCCTGCATTTCGGTCCGGCTCATGATGCCGAGCGCTTCGGCCGTGTCGACGATCGTGCCGCCGGTGGCCAACGCCGTCTTCGCAATCAGCGTTGGCGAGCAGCTCGTGATTCGCCTGGATGCCTTCGACGCAATTGAGCCGCAAGGTCTTGCAGGCACGCGTCAAGTGCTTGACGCTCTTGGCGAGCGACCAGCCCATGATCGGCTCGAAGGCGTTGAGCTGCAGCTGCCCGCCTTCGCTGGCCATCGTGATGGTCACGTCGTTGCCGATGACCTCGAACGCCACCTGGTTCATCACCTCGGGGATCACCGGGTTGACCTTGCCGGGCATGATCGACGAGCCGGCCTGGCGCGCCGGCAATTTGATGTCGCCGAATCCGGCCTGCGGGCCCGACGACAGCAACCGCAAATCGTTGCAGGTCTTGCTCAATTTGCAGGCGACGCGCTTCAGCACGCCCGACAGCTGCACGAACGCGCCGGTGTCTTGCGTCGCTTCGACGAGGTTCTCGGCTTTGATGACCGGCACGCCGCTGACGGTCGCGAGCATCGGGATCACCAGCTCGGCGTAGCCGTGCGGTGCGTTGATGCCGGTGCCGATCGCCGTCGCGCCGA
>VBCQ01000207.1:24702-40800 GCA_005882155.1 Betaproteobacteria bacterium | reverse complement strand
GGCGTCATCGTGCAAGGTGTCGAGCACGATGCGCAGCTCGGCCATGTGCTCGGTGTCGATGCTCGCGTGTGAGCCGATGAACGAGGTACCGCGATCGTCTTGCAGCAGCAGCGACTCCTTGATCGCCGTGGTGAACGGCCCGCCGTACACCGACGAGATCACTTCGAGTGCGTAGATCATGCCGAGCGCCGAGCACGGATGCCGGTGCTCGGCCGACCAGTAGTTAAAGCCGGACAGCGCCAGCGTATGCAGATCGGGCTGATGCGTTCTCACCGTGTGCGGCTCGACGCCGATCTCGGCCAGGTCGTTCAAGACCCACTCTTCGTGCCCCGACTCCTCGTGCATGTGCTCGTAGAGAAAGTAGCGGATCTGCCGATGGCTGTCGGCAATGCGGCACGCCGCCGCCGCGCACACCGGGTTGAAGTGCCAGACCACGTGATAGAGCTCGAGCAGGAAGCGGCGATAGCGCTCGACCGTCATCCCATTGGCCACTGCGTCGAGAACGACGGGATTGGTCTCGAAGTCACGGCGTGCTTCATCCGTGCGGATCACCAGATCCCCAAAAAACGGCTGCATTCAATCATTCTCCAACGACTCACCCCTCTGATGCTCGGCCTGCCTTCATCGATTGTGGGCAGACTCGGCGAACGCGGTATTTTGACGGCATCTCGCTAACACCGTGCTGACGAAGGCCGCAGCTGTCGCATTGTCGCGTCGGCCTGTGCGCAACTCGAACCGCGGAGATAATCCCGCCGTTGCCGCATCTGCAGTGGTTATGAAGGGGTCGGCGTGATTCGGATTTGGATTTTCATCGTGATCGTCGTGGCAGGGCTTTGCGGCGTGGCCTGGGCCAACGACTTCGTCTCGCTACAAGGCGAGCGCACGATCTACACCGCGCAATGCGAGCAAGGCAGCTGGAACGGCAAGCACTGCAGCGGCCGGCTGGCCGCAGGGCCCCGCTACCGCTTCCGCGCACTGAAGGCGCATCGCGAAGTGATCTTCTGGACGGTGGCTGTTGCTTCCGAGCCATCTGGCAAGCTCACGGACTGCACGATCCGCGATGGCCGCAACTGGTCGTGCAAGCTCAACGCAGGCACGCCGCGCGCGATCACTCGCGAGATGGTGATGGGGTCCCCAGTGCCTGACGCTGCCAGCTCGACGCGGACCTTTCACCCAGTGTCGAAGTCGCACTGGATGCTGCTGCGCTACGGCGTCGCTCCCAGCAGCGACGCCGACGCGTGATGCCGCGCTGACATCTTCGGCGCGCGTCATTCGGCGCCGAATCGGCCATGGCGGCCGGCGCCCTGCGCGAACCGCGTCGCGCCTTCGAGGGTCTCGCCGCCGGCCAGCGTCGCAAGGCCACGCTGCAGCTCGTTGCGCATCGCCTCTTCCTCGCTCATGCCCCATTGCTCGAGCACCGACATCCGATCGTTGCGCAGACAGGTCTGGGGGAAAGCGGCGACCTCTTCGGCCAGCGCGGTCGCGGCGAGCAAGGCTTGCCCCGGCGGTGCGACGCGATTGGCGAGGCCCATCGTCATCGCTTCGCTCGCAGTCACCGGTCGGCCGGTCAGAATCAAGTCCATCGCGCGCGACTGGCCAATGAGGCGCGCAAGGCGCACCGTGCCGCCGTCGACCAGCGGCACGCCGAAGCGGCGACAGAAGATGCCGAGCAGCGCGGTCTCGGCCATCACGCGCAAGTCGCACCACAGCGCAAGCTCCATGCCGCCGGCCACCGCATGACCTTCGATCGCCGCGATCACCGGCTTCGACAAATGCATACGGGTCGGACCCATCGGAGCGTCGCCATGAAAGCGCACGCGGTCGCGCTCGCCCTCGGTCAGTGCCTTCAAGTCGGCACCGGCGCAAAAGCTGTTGCCCTCGCCTTGCAGGATCGCAACGAACGCCTCGTCGTCGGCCTCGAAGCGGCGAAACGCATCGGCCAACTCGGTGGCCGTCGCCGCATCGACCGCATTGCGCCGCTCGGGCCGATGGATCGTCACGACGGCAATGTGCCGCGTGCGCTCGTATGAGACGCTGCTCATGTCCTTGCCTTTCGTTCCCTCTCCCCCTGGGAGAGGGAGAAATACCTCAATACCGCGGCTCGTGTTCGCGCAACGTTTGCAGCAGCGCCGCATCGACCGCGAACCCCGCGCCATGACGCTGCGCCAACTGCCCGGCGCGCTGCGCGAACGCATCAATGCCCATGCCGTAAATGAACTGCAGCGCCCCACCAGTCCAGCCCGGAAAGCCGATGCCGAAGATCGAGCCGATGTTGGCGTCGTGCACTGTCGTCAGCACGCCTTCGTGCCGGCAGCGCGCAGTCTCGATCGCTTGGCGATAGAGCAAGCGGTCTTTCAGCTCGGCGATGTCCCAGGCGACGTTCGGCTTCTCGAACAGCGTCTTCAGCTGCGGCCACAGCGTCTTCTTGCCGCCGGCCGGATAGTCGTAGAAGCCGCCCCCTGCGGCGCGGCCGGCGCGCTTGTGCTCCTTGACCATCAGCTCGACGAGCCGCTCGCCGGGGCTCGCCGTGTACGTCTTGCCCTCAGAAGCAAAGTCGGCACGCGTTTGCTCGAGCACATGGACCGACAGGCTCAGCGCCGTTTCATCGAGCACCGCCAACGGCCCGACCGGCATGCCGGCCTGGATGCCGGCGTTCTCGACCACCGCGGCCGGAATTCCTTCGCCGAGCATCGCCGCGCCTTCCATCACGAAGCTGCCGAAGACGCGGCTGGTGAAGAAGCCGCGCGAGTCGTTGACGACGATCGGCAGCTTGCCGATCGCCTGCACGTAGTCGAACGCGCGCGCCACCGTCTCGTCGTCGGTGCGTTGGCCGCGAATGATCTCGACCAGCTTCATCTTGTCGACCGGCGAGAAGAAATGGATGCCGATGAACTTCTCCGGCCGCGCGCTGGCTTCAGCGAGACCCGAGATCGGCAGGGTCGACGTGTTCGACGCGAACACGCCCGTCGCAAAACCATTCGCCGCCGCGAGCATGGTCTCGGCAGCGCGTGTGACCTCCCCCTTCAGCGCACGGTTCTCGAACACCGCCTCGATGATGAGGTCGCAGCCGCGCAGGTCGGCGTCGCGCTCGGTCGGTGTGATGCAGGCGAGCAATGCATCGCACTCATCCGCAGTCATGCGGCCCTTCGCAACGCGCGCCTCGGCAAGCTTCGCGCTGTAGGTGCGGCCCGCCTCCGCCTGCGCGAGGCTCACATCCTTCAGCACCGTCGCGATGCCGCGCGACGCATTGGCCCAGGCGATGCCCGCGCCCATCATCCCGGCGCCGAGCACGCCGACCTTCGCCGGCCGGCTGCGCGGCACATCGCGCGGCCGCGACTGGCCCGACTTGATCGCATTGAGGTCGAAGAAGAAGGCGCTGATCATCGCCTTCGCGTTCGCGCCGGTCGCGAGCTTCGCGAGGTGCCGGCTCTCGATGCGCAGCGCGGTGTCGAAGTCCACGAGCGCGCCCTCGACCATCACGGCGAGCGCCGCTTCGGCGGCGGGATAAAGCCCACGAGTCGTCTTGCGGAGCATCGCCGGCGCGACCGTCAAGGCCGTAGCGATCTTCGGGTTCGCCGGCGTGCCACCCGGCATCTTGTAGTTCTTGTCGTCCCACGGTTGCTGCGCGCTCGGATGCTCGGCGATCCACGCCAGCGCACGGTCGCGCAGGCGCGCAGCGTCGCTGACCAGCTCGTGAATCAGGCCGAGCTCGAGCGCCTCGCGTGCGCCGAAGGTCTTGCCTTCGACGATGAACGGCTGCGCACCCATCAAGCCGAGCAGCCGCGTCGTCTTCGTGATTCCCGACGCGCCGGGGATCAATCCGAGCGTGACTTCGGGCGTGCCGAACTGCGCCTGGCGATCGTCGACCGCGACGCGATGGTGCGCGACCAGCGCGACTTCCCAGCCGCCGCCGAGCGCGCTGCCGTTCAGGCACGCCACCACCGGCTTACCCAAGGTCTCGAGCGTGCGGAAATTCTTCTTCACCTGCTCGACTTCGGCGAAGCAGCGCGGGGCATCGGCCGGCGTCAAGCGCATCACGCCCTTCAGGTCAGCGCCGGCGAAGAAGGTGGTCTTGGCCGACGCGAGCACGATGCCTTTGATCTTCGATGAATCATCGACAACGCGTGCGACGACCTCCGACATGTCGTCCTGCCAAGCGAGACACATCGTGTTGACCGGCGAGCCGGGCTCGTCGAAGGTGATCGTCGCGATGCCTTGCGCATCGAGGTCGTAGCGGATGGTTTTCATGCTCAGATTCTTTCGACGATGGTCGCGATGCCCATGCCGCCGCCGACGCACAGCGTCGCCATGCCGTAGCGAAGCTTGCGCCGGTGCAGCTCGTCGATGAGGGTGCCGAGAATCATTGCGCCGGTCGCGCCGAGCGGGTGGCCCATCGCGATCGCGCCGCCGTTGACGTTGACCTTCTCGCGCGGCACACCGAGCTCCTTCATGAAGCGCATCGGCACCGCGGCGAAGGCCTCGTTGATTTCGAAGAGATCGATCTGCTCGATGCCCATCCCCGCCTTCGCGAGCGCCTTGCGCGCGGCCGGCATCGGGCCGGTGAGCATGATGGTCGGGTCGGCGCCCGACAGCGCGGTGGCGACGATGCGTGCACGCGGCGTCAGGCCGAACATGCGGCCTTTCGCCTCGGAGCCGATCAGCACCGCCGCGGCGCCGTCGACGATGCCTGATGAATTGCCGGCGTGGTGCACATGGTGGATGCGCTCGACCTGCGGATAGCGCTTGATCGCGACCGCGTCGAATCCCATCGCGCCGAGCTGATCGAACGACGGCTTCAGCGCAGCGAGGCCTTCGAGCGTCGTCTGCGGCTTGATGAATTCGTCGTGCTCGAGGATCGCGAGGCCGAGCTCGTCTAACACCGGCACGACCGAGCGCGCGAAGAAGCCGCTGTCTCGTGCCTTCGCTGCGCGGCGCTGCGACTCGAGCGCGAACGCGTCGACATCGTCGCGGCTGAAGCCGTCGAGGGTCGCGATCAGGTCGGCGCCGATGCCTTGCGGCACGAAGTCGGTCGCCATGCTCGTCTGCGGGTCCTGCGCCCACGCGCCGCCATCCGAGCCGAGCGGCACGCGCGACATGCTCTCGACGCCGCCGGCGACAACGAGGTCTTCCCAGCCCGAGCGCACCTTCTGCGCTGCAAGGTTCACCGCTTCGAGGCCCGATGCGCAGAAGCGATTGATCTGCACGCCGGCGCAGCGAACGTCCCAGCCGGCTTTGATCGCCGCGGTCTTCGCGATGCACGCGCCCTGCTCGCCGACCGGCGTCACGCAACCCATCACGACGTCGTCGACTTCCGCGGTGTCGAAGCCGTTGCGCCGCTGCAATTCGCCGAGCACGCCGACGAGCAGGTCGATCGGCTTGACCTCGTGCAGGCGGCCGTCCTTCTTGCCCTTGCCACGCGGCGTGCGAATGGCGTCGAACACGAATGCGTCTGTCATCGAACGCTCCTTTTCAAACCGGAATCAGTATAGACTTTATGCAAAGCAGATGCTTTGTGAAAATCGAGACACGATGATCGTTCGCGCTCTGGCCACTGTCCCCCCGGCGCCGCCCGTGGTCAAGCGTTCGCGCGGCCGGCCGCGCAAGACGCTCGACGAGCGCGACGAAGGCAACCGCCGGCAAGAGCTGCTGAGGGCCGCGGCGCGATTGTTCCGCCGCAAGGGCTTCGATGCGACGAGCACGCGCGACATCGCCGCTGCCGTCGGCATGCATTCGGGGTCGCCGTTCTATCACTTCAAGAGCAAGGCCGCGCTGCTCTACGCGGTGATGGACGAAGGCATGCGCGCGGCGCTGGCGCGGCAGGCGAGCGCGCTGCAGCCCCATGACGATCCGCGGCAGGCGCTGCACCGCCTGATCCGCTCGCATTTCGACACGCTGCATGGGCCGGGTCGAGACTTCATCCCGGTGATGCTCTACGAGTCGCGCTCGCTCAGCGCGCGCCAGCGCGCAGGCATCGCCAAGCTGCAGCGCGACTACGAGGCGGTGTGGATGCCGGTGCTGCGTTCGCTCGTCGCGAGCGGCCGCCTGCGTGTCGACGCGCACCTCGCGCGTCTCCTGATCTTCGGCGCGCTGAACTGGTCGGTGCAATGGTTCGACGCGAAGAAACGCGCGTCGCTCGACGAGCTGACCGACGCGGCGATGGCCTTGTTCGTTCACGAGGAGTCTGCATGACCGCGACACCACGACGCTATCGATCGGTCTTCGCGCCTGGCTTGTTCGCCGGCCAGGTCATCGTCGTCACCGGCGGCGGCTCGGGCATAGGGCGTTGCACCGCCCACGAGCTCGCCGCCCTCGGCGCGACCGTCGTGCTGGTCGGGCGCAGCCCCGGCAAGCTGTTCGCGGTGGCCAACGAGATCGGCGACGACGGCGGTGTCGCCGACACCGCGGCCTTCGACATTCGCGACGAAGACGCGGTCAAGCGCAGCGTCGCGGCGATCGTCGCGACGCATGGGCGAATCGATGCGCTCGTCAACAACGCGGGCGGACAGTACATCGCGCCGCTCGACACGATCAGCGCCAAGGGATGGGAGGCGGTCGTCGCGACCAATCTGACCGGAGGCTTCCTGATGGCGCGCGAGTGCTACATGCAGTCGATGAAGTCGAGCGGCGGCGCGATCGTCAACATCGTCGCCGACATGTGGGGTTCGATGCCGGGCATGGGCCACAGCGGCGCGGCGCGCGCGGGGATGGTGAGCTTCACCGAAACGGCCGCCGTCGAATGGGCCGTGAACGGCGTGCGCGTCAATGCGGTCGCGCCCGGCTACATCGCTTCGAGCGGTATGGACCACTACCCGAGCGAAGCCGGCGCAATGCTGCGCGCAATGCGCAAGACCGTGCCGATCGGCCGCTTCGGCACCGAGGCCGAAACGTCGGCGGCGATCGTCTTTTTGCTCAGCCCCGCGGCGAGCTTCATCAGCGGATCGGTGTTGCGCGTCGACGGTGCGCGGCCGCAGGTGCGCATGGGCTGGAGCATGGGCTTGCCCGATGCGCAGGCCGCCGCGCACAAGGCCGTCAAGCCGTTCGACGGCTTTCATCGCGGCGTGTTGCCGAAGGTGCTCGCGACATGACGCTGTTCGCGTCGAGCTGGAACGCGCGCAGTGCAGTCGCGCTCGCGCGGCGCGACGCGATGCTCTCGCGGATCGCGACACTGCGCGCGCTCGAGCAGCGCGCTGCCGACACGTCGGGGAAATCCAAGCCGGTATTCGACAAGCGCGGCCAGCTGCTGCCGCGCGACCGCGTCGCCCTGCTGCTCGACCCCGGCACGCCGTATCTGCCCTTGTGCAGCCTCGCCGGCTGGCTGCAAGACACGCCGGACGCCGACACCTCGGTGCCCGGCGGCGGCATCGTCGCCGGCATCGGCGTGGTTTCGGGCGTGCGCTGCATGATCGTCGCCAGCGACTCGGGAATCGATGCCGGCGCGATCCAGGCGATGGGGCTCGACAAGATCCTGCGCGTGCAGGAAATCGCGCTGCAGAACAAGCTGCCGTTCGTTCACCTCGTCGAGAGCGCCGGCGCGAACCTGATGCGCTATCGCGTCGAAGGCTTCGTCCATGGCGGCGCGCTGTTTCGCAACCTCGCGCGCTTGTCGGCCGCCGGCATCCCGGTGATCACCGTGCAGCACGGCTCGGGCACCGCCGGCGGCGCGTACATGCCGGGCCTGAGCGACGTCGTGATCATGGTGCGCGGGCGATCCCGCGCCTTCCTCGCCGGGCCGCCCCTGCTGAAGGCCGCGACCGGCGAGGTCGCGACCGAAGAGGAGCTCGGTGGCGCCGAAATGCACAGCACGGTGTCGGGCCTGGGTGAGCATCTGGCCGAGGACGACCGGCATGCGTTGGGGATCGCGCGCGAGGTCGTGTCGCATCTCGGTTGGTCTTCGAGCGCATCGTCAAGTGACTTCGCAGCACCGCGCTTCGACGCCGACGAATTGCTGACGCTGATGCCCGCCGACCTGCGCCAGCCGCTCGACATGCGCGAGATCGTCGCGCGTCTCGTCGACGATTCGGACCTTCTCGAATTCAAGCCGCTGTACGGCGCGCAGACGCTGTGCATCAACGCCCGAATCGAAGGCGATGAGGTCGGCATCGTCAGCAACAACGGGCCGATCGACGTGGCGGGTGCGAACAAGGCGACGCACTTCATCCAGCGCTGTTGCCAGCTCGGCCACGCGATCGTTTATCTGCAAAACACGACGGGATACATGGTCGGCCGCGACGCCGAGCAAGGCGGCATGATCAAGCACGGCTCGAAGATGATCCAGGCCGTCACCAACGCCACGGTGCCGCAGATCACGATCCAGTGCGGCGCGTCGTTCGGCGCCGGCAACTACGGCATGTGCGGCCGCGGCTACGCACCGCGCGTGATGGGCGGCGAGCAGGCCGCACAGACGATGCGCATCGTCGCCGAGGCAGGGGCAGCACGCAAAGGCGTGCCAGCAGATGCGGCGGCGCTCGACGCACAAAGCGCCAAGATCATCGACGTGTTCGAGCGCCAGGCCGATGCGTTCTACACCTCGGGCTTGTTGCTCGACGATGGCGTCATCGACCCGCGGGATACGCGCGCGGTGCTGGCGGCGTGCTTGAGCATTTGCCGGGATGCGGATGAGCGGCGGTTGAGAGCGATGCAGTTTGGCGTGGGGCGCATGTGAAGCCCAATGAAGTCCACCCAACTCCGTTCGCACTGAGCTTGTCGAAGTGCCCGTTGAGTGCGAGCAAGGCTTCGACAAGCTCAGCCCGAACGGGGATCGTGTGGCGCGCGGCAATGAACAGGAGACCTGTATGAACCTGACCCACGAACACGAAGAGCTGCGCCGCACGCTCGAGCGCTTCATCGCCACCGAGATCAACCCGCATGTCGACGAATGGGAAGCGGCCGAGATCTTCCCCGCGCACGAGGTGTTCAAGAAGCTCGGTGACCTCGGCCTGCTCGGCCTCACCAAGCCCGAGGCCTACGGCGGGGCCGCTCTCGACTACTCGTACGCAGTCGTGATGGCCGAGACGCTCGGTCACATCGAATGCGGCGGCATCCCGATGGCGATCGGCGTGCAGACCGACATGTGCACGCCGGCGTTGGCGCGCTTCGGCAGCGATGAGCTCAAGCGCGAGTTCCTCGCACCGGCGATTGCAGGCGACCAGGTCGGCTGTGTCGGCGTATCGGAGCCGGGCGCGGGCTCCGACGTCGCGTCGATCAAGAGCCACGCGCGCAAGGACGGCGACGACTACATCATCAGCGGCCAGAAGATGTGGATCACCAACAGCCTGCAAGCCGACTGGATGTGCATGCTCGTCAACACCGGCGAAGGGCCGGTCCACAAGAACAAGAGCCTGATCATGGTGCCGATGGACACGAAGGGCATCGAAAAGGCGAAGAAGATCCGCAAGATCGGCATGAACTCGAGCGACACCGGGCTCATCTACTTCGACGAAGTGCGCGTGCCGCAGCGCTATCGCATCGGTGCCGAAGGCCAGGGCTTCATCTACCAGATGCAGCAGTTCCAGGAGGAGCGCTTGTGGGCGGCGGCGAACGCGATCCAAGGCCTCACCAACTGCATCGCCTGGACGGTGGCTTGGGCGCAGGAGCGCAAGCTTTTCGGCGCACAGCTCGCCGATCAGCAATGGGTGCAGTTCAAGCTCGCCGAGCTGAAGACCGAGGTCGAATGCTTGCGCGCCCTCACCTATCACGCCTGCGACCTCTACGTCAGCGGGCAAGACGTGACCGAGCTCGCGTCGATGGCCAAGCTGAAGGCCGGCCGCCTCTTGCGCGCCGTGCCCGACGGCTGCTTGCAGTTCTGGGGCGGCATGGGCTTCACGCTCGAGAACAAGGTGTCGCGGATGTACCGCGACGGGCGGCTCGGCTCGATCGGCGGCGGCGCCGACGAGGTGATGCTCGGCATCATCGCGAAGATCATGGGCATCGCGAAGCGGCCGACGGCGCCATGAATCGGCTGCTGATCGCCAACCGCGGCGAGATCGCGCGACGCATCATCCGCAGCGCGCACGCGCTGGGCATCGCGACCGTCGCAGTGCACTCCGACGTCGACGCCGACGCGCTGCATGTCGCCGAAGCCACGACCGCATTCGCGCTCGGTGGCCGCACGGCTGCCGAGTCGTACTTGCGCATCGACGCGTTGATCGCTGCGGCGAAGGCGACCGGCGCCGATGCGGTGCATCCCGGCTACGGCTTTCTGAGCGAGAACGCCGACTTCGCGCAAGCGGTCGTCGATGCCGGCTTGATTTGGGTCGGCCCGCCGGCCGCAGCGATCCGTGCGCTCGGCAACAAGTCAGCCGTCAAGCGACTCGCCGCTGAGCTGGGCGTGCCGTGTTTGCCGGGCTATGCCGGCGACGATCAGTCCGAGCCGCGCCTCGTCCGCGAGGCCGCGCGCATCGGTTTCCCGCTGATGGTCAAGGCTGCCGCCGGTGGTGGTGGTCGTGGCATGCGCCTCGTGCGCAGCGACGATGAGCTGGTGGCCGCGCTGCGCAGTGCGCGCTCCGAAGCGAGCGCAGCGTTCGGCGACGATGTCGAGATCCAGGTGTTCGCCGACGCGCAGGGTCACTGCATCCATCTCGGCGAGCGCGACTGCTCGGTGCAGCGCCGGCACCAGAAGATCATCGAAGAGTCGCCGAGCCCCGCTGTCGACGCGGACCTGCGACAACGCATGGGCGACTGTGCGACGCGTCTTGCGCAAGCAGCCGGCTACGTCGGCGCAGGGACAGTCGAGTTTCTGCTCGCCCTTCGACAAGCTCAGGGTGATCGGAAATCCGAATTCTTTCTGATGGAGATGAACACGCGGCTGCAGGTCGAGCACCCGGTGACCGAGGCGGTCACCGGACTCGACCTCGTCGCGTGGCAGCTTCGAATCGCGCGCGGCGAGGCGCTGCCGGTGATGCAAGACGAGGTGCGTTGGGCCGGTCATGCGATCGAGGTTCGGCTCTGCGCCGAGGACGAATCGTTCACGCCGCACACCGGCGTCGTTCGCCGCTTCGTCGCACCGCGCGGCATCCGCTTCGATCACGCGCTGCGCGACGGCACACCGGTCACACCGCACTACGACTCGATGCTCGGCAAGCTGATCGCGCACGCGGCCACGCGCCAGCAGGCGATCGATCAGCTGATTGCCGCGCTCGAGGACACCGTCGTGCTCGGCGTCACGACGAATCGCAGCCTACTGATCGAATGCCTGCGCGATCCGGTGTTTCGCGCTGGCGATGCGCAGATTCCATTTCTTGCCGACCGCGGCGACGCGATCCGAAGTGCGCTGGTGGCACGCGAGACGCGGCAGCCGGCACTGCTCGTTGCGGCGCTGTGGAGCTCGCAAGCCACACAACGCCGGGCGACGCTCGCGGCGCCGTTCGAGCGGCCGATGCGGCTGCGCCATCGCGGCCGGATCATCGAGGCTCGCGTGCTCGAATGCGCGGACGAGCTTCGCGTGACGATCGGCGATCGCGTAAGCCGGGTCGGCCTGCTGCCCGGCCATCGCCTCGCGATCGACGGCGTCGAACAGCAACTTCATCATGCGCCGCTCGACGCCGATCAATGGCATCTGCAGGTCGACGGCATCGATGCATTCATCACCGACGCGTCGTACGAGCCTTCATCGAACGGCGATGCGGCCAGCGCCGCGCGCGAACTGCGCGCGCCATTCAACGGCCGCATCGTCGCGCTGCACGCCGCGGCGAACCAGGACGTCGCGGCCGGCAGCACCTTGCTGGTCATCGAGTCGATGAAGCTCGAGCATGCGATCACCGCGCCGCGCAGCGGCAAGGTCGCGAGCGTCAGCATCGAGCGCGGCCAACAGGTCGCGACGCGGCAACTGCTGATCACCTTCGAGACCACCGCATGAACGCCGACCTGCTCGAGCAACGCAGCGCGCTCGTCGCGAGTGTCAAGCGCTTCGCCGAGCGCGAGATCGCACCGAACGTCAGCGCGTGGGACGAAGCCGGCGAGTTCCCGCGCGCGCTCTACATGCGCGCAGCGGCGCTCGGCCTGCTCGGGCTGGGCTACCCCGAGGAGCTCGGCGGTACGCCAGCGTCGTGCGTGTTGCGACTGGCGATGACCCAAGCGATCTCGCAGCACGGTGCGAGCGGCGGTGTGCTCGCGAGCCTGTTCTCGCACAACATCGGCCTGCCGCCGATCGTCGCCTTGGGCTCGCGCGAGCTGCAGCAGCGCGTCGTGCCGCCAGTGCTGCGCGGCGAGAGGATCGCGGCGCTCGCGATCACCGAGCCCGGCGGCGGCTCCGACGTCGCGCGCTTGCGCACGACTGCCGTTCGTGATGGGCCTTGCTATCGAATCAACGGCGAGAAAGTCTTCATCACCTCCGGCGTGCGCGCGGACTTTCTGACCGTCGCGGTGCGCACCGGCGACGCTGGCGCGCGTGGCCTGTCGATGATCGTCGTGCCCGGCGATGCGCCGGGGCTGCGGCGCACGCCGTTGCAGAAGATGGGCTGGTGGTGTTCCGACACGGCGCAGATCCATTTCGACGACGTACGCGTGCCGGTCGAAAACCTCGTCGGCGACGAAGGTGCGGGCTTCAAGGCGATCATGGACAACTTCAACGGCGAGCGCCTCGCGCTGGCCGCCGCGTCGCTCGGCTTCGCGCAGGCCTGCTTCGACGAAGCATTGGATTGGGCACGTCAGCGCCAGACCTTCGGCGCGCCGCTGATCGAGCGCCAGGTGATTCGCCACAAGCTCGTCGACATGCGCATGCGAATCGAGTCGACGCAGGCCTGGGTCGACGCGCTCGCCGAGCGCGTCGACGCCGGCGATGAATCCCCCGACTGGGTCGCGCAGGTCTGCATGCTGAAGAACCATGCGACGCAAGCGATGCAGCATTGCGCCGACCAGGCGGTGCAAATTCTCGGCGGCATGGGTTTCATGCGCGGCACGAAATGCGAGCGCATCTACCGCGAAGTGAAGGTGATGATGATCGGCGGCGGCGCGGAAGAAATCATGAAAGAGTTGGCCGCGCGCCAGCTCGCACTGTGAGCAGCTCATGGCCAAGAAACGGAAGTTCACGACCTTGAAGCTCGCGGTCAAAGACCGCGTCGCGACGATCACGCTGAACCGACCCGAGCGGCTCAACGCGATCAACGACGCGATGCCCGGCGAGATCCGCGCCGCGGTCGAATCGGCGAACGACAACGACGAGGTTCACGTCATCGTGATGCAGGGCGACGGCGCAGCGTTCTGCGCCGGCTACGACCTGAAGCAGTACGCCGAGGGCGACGACACGAACCGCTACACGCAAGCGATGCCGTGGGATCCCATGCGCGACTACCGCTTCATGAAACGCAACACCGACGACTTCATGAGCCTGTGGCGAAGCCACAAGCCGACGATCTGTAAAGTGCACGGCTATGCCGCGGCGGGCGGCAGCGATATCGCGCTGTGCTGCGATCTGCTGGTGATGGCCGACGACGCGAAGATCGGCTACATGCCCTCGCGCGTCTGGGGCTGCCCGACGACCGCAATGTGGGTCTATCGCCTCGGCCCGCAGCGCGCCAAGCGAATGCTGCTCACCGGCGACCTGATCGACGGCCGCACCGCGGTGGAGTGGGGTCTCGCGCTGCAAGCCGCACCCGCGGCCGAGCTCGACGCCGCCGTTCAGCAGCTGGCCGAGCGAATCGCCGGCGTGCCGAAGAACCAGCTGATGATGCACAAGCTGATGATCAACCAGGCCGTCGACGCGATGGGGCTCGAGCAGACGCAGATGTTCGCCAACTTGTTCGACGGCGTCGCACGTCACTCACCCGAAGGACTGTGGTTCAAGCGCTATGCCGAAGCCTTCGGTTTCCATGCGGCGGCCGAGTGGCGCGATTCGGGAAGGCCGTTGCCGGAGCCGGCGCCGGGCGGCTCGGCCAAAGAGTTCATGACGCCGCCGATGCAAACGAAGCGCAGATGAATTGTTCCCTCTCCCAGAGGGTGAGGGAGAAAATTGCCCGCCTGAAGACCATCTTCGAAGAGCTCGTCGTCTTCAATCGCGTGATCGGCTTGCGCATCGGCGAGTTGACACCCGAGCGCGTCACCGGCCACGTCGAGATGCGCCCCGAGTTGATCGGCAGCTTCACCCACCAGCGCCTGCATGGTGGCGTGATCAGCGCGACGCTCGATGCGATGGGCGGGCTCGCGGTGATGGCCGCGATCGGCGCGCGCCACAAGGACGACACGCCCGATGCCCGCCTCGCACGCTTCGCCAAGCTCGGCACGATCGACTTGCGAGTCGACTATCTGCGCCCCGGCACCGGCCCGCGCTTCACCGCCCACGCCGAAGTGATGCGGCTCGGCACTCGCGTCGCGTCGACGCGAATGGAGTTCCGCGACAGCGAAGGCGCCTTGATCAGCACCGGCGCCGCGGCGTACATCGTTTCCTAGGGCCTGACGTAGTCCGACACGATTTTCCAGCGCCCGTCCTGCAACTGCGACAGCCGCGACAAGTCGCTGCCCAGCCGCTTCGTCGCGGTGAACGTTGCTTCCGGCGAGCCGAAGATGTCCGGCGGGATCACCATCGTGTCCATCGCCTTGATGAAAGTGTCGGTGGTCAGGTTCGCTCCGGCCTTCTGCGCCGCCCGAACGAACGCGTCGATGGCGTTGTAGCCGTAGACCGAGAACACCGTCGGGTCTTCGTTGAATTTGGTCTTGTACTTCGTGGCCCAGAAGCGAATCGGCTGCGACGCCTCGTCGAGATACGGGTGCTGCGTGCCCATCGTCGCGTACAGGCCGTCCATCGCCTTGCCGCCGAGCTTGTGGATCAGATCGGTGTAGGTCGCACTCGAGCCGAGAAAGGTCGGGCTGAAGCCGGTCTTGCGCGCTTCGCCGATCGTGCCGATCGTTTCGCGGATGATCGTTCCGAGGACGACGAAGTCGCAGCCCGCCGCCTTCATTCGCGCCACCTGCGACGAGAAGTCGGTCGCGCCGCGCTTGTACGAGGTCTTCTCGGCGAGCTCCATTTGCATCGTCTTCAGCCCGGCTTCGGCGCCCTTCAGCACTTCGAGACCGAAGTCGTCGTCTTGGTAGAGCGCGCAGACCTTCTTCGCGTTCTTCTCCTTGACGAGCTTCGGGATCGCGGTGCGCATCTGGTCGAAGTAGGGCACCGCGAACGAATACTTCAGGCGGTGGAACGGCTCGTACATGTCGCGCGACGCCGTCACCGGGAAGAAGTTGATGACGTTCTTCTCGAACTGCACCGGCATCGCCGCGTTGTTCTGCGCAGTGCCGATGTGCGCGACCATCGCGAAGATCTTGTCCTGGTTGACGAGCTTCTGCGCGGCGAGCACCGCCTTCTTCGGGTCGTAAGCCGCGTCCTCGACCAGCAGCTTGATCTTGCGGCCGTTCACGCCTCCCTGCTCGTTGACTTCGTCGACGCGCAGGATCATGCCGAGCCGCACCTGCTTGCCGAAGCCGGCGATCGGCCCCGACAAGTCCTGGATCGACCCGATCACGATTTCGTTCTTGGTCACGCCTTGTGCGGGAGGCGCCGCATAAGCGAACGTGGCAGCGAGCGCAAGCAGCGCGGCCGTGAGTGGTGCCATCAGTTTCATTGAATGTCTCCTTCAGTGGTACATCGCTTCGATACGGTCGGCGTATTTCTTTTCGACGAGCTTGCGCTTGAGCTTCATCGTCGGCGTGAGCTCTTCGTCTTCGGCGCTCAATTGCGTTTCGAGCAGGAAGAATTTCTTGATCTGCTCGACGCGCGCGAACTTCTTGTTGACGCGCTCGATCTCGTTCCAGATCAGGTCCTGGACCTCTTTCGATCGCGTGAGGCTCGCGTAGTTGGAGAACGGCACGTCGTGGTCTTGCGCGTACTTCTCGACGTTCTCCTGGTCGACCATCACGATCGCGGTCAGGTAGGCGCGGCGGTCGCCGATCACCACCGCGTCGGTGATGTAGGGCGAGAACTTCAGGTCGTTCTCGAGCTCGCTCGGCGTGATGTTCTTGCCGCCGGCCGTGATGATGATGTCCTTCATGCGATCGATGATCCTGAAGTAGCCGTCGTCATCGACCATGCCGACGTCGCCGGTGTGCAGCCAGCCGTCGGCATCTATGGTCTCCGCAGTTTTCTCCGGCAGATTCAGGTAGCCCATGAACACG